>JAGVNX010000046.1 GCA_020053055.1 Candidatus Iainarchaeum sp. | reverse complement strand
GTGGACTGGGTTTGTGGCTATCAATGATTGCGCTTGGTGCAGGCGCTTATTGTTGGGAATATGGTTTAACACGGAAGTGATTTTTGAATGAAAAAAATAATTTTATTGGCTACAGTCTTTCTTATTGTCTTGCTTAGCGGTTGCACACAACAAACTGGCTTAGCGGATAAGCAATGTACACAAGTGCCGTATGTTGAATGCAAAATGGTCAATTTTGAAGAGCCCAAATTGAAAAAAATGTGTGATACAGTAGAGTTGCCGTACAGTTGGAGTGATATGAAAATTGAAAAGGAATTTTCGGGAAGTGAGGGCTGCTATATCACTGCAAACGTAACAATAAAAAATGTTGATTTAAAAGATTCGGGAGAATGGAAAGTAACATTTACTTTTACCACTTTAGATGAAGGCAAAACTGTAAAAGACATTAATTACCAACTCAAATCAAACGAAGAAAAAACATTTTCAGTAGACTACGACATAGCATGCGGGGAAGAATATAGGGCAGAATTCAAAATAAGCCCACCAATGAAAGAAGTATGCGAATACGAATTACTCTATACAACAAAAACGAAAAAAGAGTGTTCAGAAGAAATAAAATACAAAGAAGTATGCAACTAAAATAAGGAAAGAAGTAGGATAAACATGTCAATAGCAGATACTTTCGGAACTCCAAATAACGCAGGACGCCAGCCAAAAAATAAGAAAATTGTAAACGAAATCCGTTGCACTTGTAATGGCTGTGGGAAGGTTTGGCATTATCTCCCGCATGAAAAAATTAGGGAAATGGGCAAAGCAATGAGCAATTCTGGCAAAAATATGATTCAAGCTAGCCCTTGCACGAGTTGCTGTGGTGGATTAATGCCAAGAGAAAAAGTCAGAGATTTTGACCAGTGTCCTAATTGTGGTTCAAGAAACTGTAAGAAAGAGGTAATTGAACATGAGAAGCCCTCTAATTAGTTTTTCGGAAAAAATAATTTATTTTCATCAAGAAAAAATATCGCCGAGGCTAAATGCGCGGGGACAAAAATGCAGATTCTATCCAACCTGCTCCGAATATGGTCTCTTAGCAATTAAAAAATACGGCTTCTTTAATGGTTGGCTCAAAACAATCAAAAGAATTAAACGATGCCAACCAGACAATTACGAAACCTGCATTGATTGGCCATAACAAATAAAAAAAGTGATTTTGAATGCGAAAAACTGGAAAAGGTGCAGAAATTGAAATCATAAAGCAATGGCTGAAAGAAGCAAAGAAACAATTTCCTCAAAACAAAGGCTGGAAAATAATGTCTTCTGAATCATATGCAGGGAATATTGTGGGCACAAAAGGATACCCTGACTTTATGATTTTCAACAAAAAAACAAAAGAACTGGTTTTTATAGAATTAAAAGCCAAAAAACACGGTTATCATTCCTTTCAGAAACAAACAATAAAAGTACTGATGACCGCAAGCAAAAAGAAAGCAAAGGTTGTAACTTTTGATTGGAATGAAAAAAAGAAAAAATATTTCAAATTATGTGAGAACGATGCACTAAGAGCAGAACCCGATGGAAATTACGAGGACGCTGAGAACATCGGGATTTTACAGTAAGAAAAACAAAAAAGTGATTTTTGAGGGAAAAAGAATATTTTATGTATTTATGACAAAAACCATTTGGAAAAAAATAACGGTGCCTCGAAATGCAACTTGCAAGTGGGGTTCTGAACAAGGATTCACAGATTATATCAAGCTATTAAAAAATTCTATTTTTCCTGCTATTGACGAGCTAATTTCAGAAAAGTTAATTGACAATTATCATTTTATGAACCACGCTAATTTTGATTTGTGCATTTCAATATTTGAAGAAAAATACTCAAAGCAAGTTGAAAAGATTCTCGCAAAATACAATCTTCCACAAAAATTAGATGCTCGAGACGAAGAAAACAAAGAAATTTATGACATTCTTAATTTGAACACTCAAATAACCCGCAAAGTTATTGAACAAAAGATTAAGGGCATAAAAGAATTACATCAAGATGTGATTCATTATCAAAACAATCAAATCGGAATGACCACGCCAGATGAAATTAATTTTCTCATCAGCGAAGCACTCAAATGGCAATTTGATTTGGGGTATCGTGTGGGCTTAAAAGATTCAGAAAAAAAAGAAAACAAATGAATAGAAAACTTAACGCCCGTGAGAACAGTAAAATTTATTAGACCCCTTTCTTAAATGGTTTTTTATCCATTCAAACCCACAAAACCAGTTTCCACACTTTTTTGTTTTTCAAACTCTTCAATCAGAGTCATTGGAAAAAAGTAATTGTTTTTTGCTTCTACAAATCCTTCAAAGAAGCTTGATAGCAGTGAAACCAGTTCTTCTGAATCAAGTCTTTTTGTGAGTAAATTGCATTTTTTGAGCTTGTCCCGACAGAGCTTAACGCGAATGTTCAAGTGGTTTAATTCGTTTTCTTTGTTTAATTCAAAGCTCGTTTCCTGTTTTTCTTTGGAAAACAAATTGGAAAAAATAGTTAACAAATCCTTTAACGGATTAGTATTATTGGCAGGAGAATAAGGAATTACTAAATAGAATAGCCTGTTTTTTACTGCATTATCCTCAATGAATTGTTTGACAAATTCTTTAAAAGAAACAAATTGTTCTACCAACCGCTCATTTTTCGACTGCTTAGCTTTTTCTTCAAGATTCAACAAGTAATTGTCTAGCGAGAGGTTCACTGTCCGCATAACAATCTGCACAGGAAAATCCAGACTGTTCAAAAAATCCTTGTAAGCCCTGATAATTGCCTCTTGTTCCTGCACAGACAACATGCCAAAATTAATCGGCTGAACCTGAATAATCGCTCTTAAACCCCCAGACTTCAAAAAAATTGTTTCAGACTCAATTCTTGAAACATCAACAAAACTCTTCAGCTTTGCATCAAAATAACCAGCCCCCCTAATGCTCTTTTGAAATACTCTGAATGCACTGATTTTTTCTGTAAAACCGAAAAAAGCAAATCCCGCGCCAACTCCGCACAAAGCCAAGGCGAGTACTGCTTTAATGGAAAAATCAAAGTTTGTTTTCAAAAAAACAATTCCGGCAATTCCACCAAAAACAGATATCCAAAGCAATTGCGGAAAAGTCAAGCCAAAAGCAATCTTCTCCGAATACTTAAGGTTTTGAGGAATCTCATAAGCCATTTTAACACACCCCATACTTATTAAAAAAAACATTTGCACTAAAGTTATCATTTATCCAAGAGGTGTTTGTTTTGGCTAATGCGACAATAAAATTATTTCTTCCAAAAAAACTCTTGAAAGAAATAAAAAAATTCAAAGAAATTAAGTTAGAAAAAGAAATCTCAGAATTTTTAGAAAAAAAAGTACAAGAACTCAAACTGGCAAAACTTGAAGAAATAACAAAAAACAGCAAACTAACAGACAAAGACATTGAAGAACTTGGCGCTAAAATCAAAAAAGGCATTGCAAAATGGCACAACGAGCGGACATAAACATCACTAACAGCTAACTGAGTATTCATTTTCCAGCCTCCTTTTCATAGTGCCTAAAAGAATTCTTACACTTAACCCGCTTTTTCCTGCGTGTAGTGCCTAAAAGGACACTGAAATTTTTGCCTCGAATACAAGCATACTCGCACATTACAAAAACGCCCCAATAGCAGCTTGGCTTCCAGTTTTAACCAAAGCAACTAACTCCGGCATTTCACTGTTAAAAACCCCGGCAGCTTTTACGCCAGCAAACCACAAAATAAAAACATTGATAATTGCGACCAAACAGAAGGCCATGATTGGAGCCCAACCCAAAATATCTTGAAAACCAGCAAACTGATTCCAAACTGCGCTCGCACCAATAAAAACAATTACATCAATAATTTGCATTAAAACCCCGGCAAACAAAATTTCGAATAACATTTTTCCCCAAGCTTTCAAAGGCGGAATAAAATAGAAAAAAATTGCGATTGGAAACAAAACAGTTCCAAGCAATAACAGCAAGTAGCGGACAAAAAAAGTAATGAACGCAATTAACACAGCGCCAGCATAAATAAACAACAAAACAAAATTCAAACCACTCAAAATACTCGGAGAAAACAATTGTTCAAACTCTGCAACCCACAAATAATTAGCAACAGCAGAACCCAAACCCAAAAACAAAGAATAGAAAAGGAAAGAAGCATTCACACCCACAACCAAAAAAACAATTGATTTAAACCAATCCTTTGCAACAGCTCTCCTTTTTGAATCAAAGCTGGAAAAAATAAATAGCAAGCCTACAATCAAAAACAAAAGCAAGTAAAACAACGAAATAAGATAAACAATTACCTGCCACAAACCAAACAAGGCCTCTGGATCAGGATTTGTAGTCAAAAAAGCCTTAGCCAACAACAATAACGGATTCAAAAAACCCACAAACTCATTCTTAAAAAAACCAATAAAACTATCCACCATTGCCTGCGGAATTTGAGAAACAGTTTCAGACAAACCGCCAAGAGCCTGATTCAAACCAGAAAACATATTGTTAATTGCGTCCGTAACAGAAGTCAAATCAATATTCACAACAACAGGCGGATCCCCAGAATCATCAGCAAAAACCCTTGGCCCCAACAATAAAAGAAAAAGCAGGGGAACACAAATTTCAATTAGTTTTTTCAAAGTTTATCCCCTGCCTTTTACGGGGTTGGAGCAGCAGTCAAGTATCCAACAAGCAAAGGCGCAACCCAAACAATAACCAAGCCAACAATGCAATATGTTAACATGCTCTTGGAAGCTTCTCGCGCCTGAACATTATCACCAGAAAACATAAACCGCGCACCAGCAACAGTAATCGCAATAATCGCAACCACAGAAATAATTCCCTTAATCAAATCATAAATTCTGGTTATCGGCGCAACAATATCCCCAACATTTGCTTCCGCAAAAACAAACGGAAAAACAACCAAAAAACCCCACAAAATCGCCATAAATTTTTTCATTTGAAATACCTCCAAAAAATGCTAAGGAGATACTACT
>JAGVNX010000025.1 GCA_020053055.1 Candidatus Iainarchaeum sp. | reverse complement strand
GAATTTGCTGAAAACTCTGATTTGCTGTCTTCAAACAGCGGAATGGTTATTGTTGAAGCAGATCCAAAAATAGAATTTGGCTTGGCAATAAAAGCAGGGGAAACAAAAAAAATTGTTTATTTCTTGAAAAAAGAATTGACAAAAGACGAGGCTGACAAATTGCTTGAATCAAAGCCAATGGATTTGTTCATTGCCCCGCCAATTGTTTTGAACAAAGAAACAAGCATGGGCAATGCGAGTGTTGCAGGCTTTTTTTCTTTGGCAGGCCTTGCGGAAAATTCTGCATTGTTGGGAATAATAATTGTAATTGTAATAATAGTAGTTATCGGGTTTTTTGCTTATAATAAAGCACAGGGGCCTGATGGCAATTTGACTTGGAGTGGTGGAAAAATGGGTTTTTTGGACAATTGGAAGAAAAATGCCTCTGAAAAGAAAGAAAAAAAGGGAAAATGGGGTTATAAAGGGCAATAAATAAAATGCCCTTGTTTCATTCATTTTCTTTTTCTCAAATAAAAAATTAGAAAAGACACGATTAATAGTGCGATTATTGTTGTGATTGCCGAAGCAAAATTGATTGGCAATCCAAAAACCTGGTTTTCCAAAAGCAGGAAAAGCGCGGGAAAAATCAAGCCAAGAACAGCGCTGAAAACAATTCTTTCCAGCAAATCAAGCTCTTTTTTTGGAAAAAAAGCAAGCGTAATAAAAAAGCCGAGTGCTGGCAATAAAACCAAAAGAACTGCAAAGAACAAGATTGTTTCAATCATAATGCATTATTTTTGGATTGAAAACAATAAAAAAACAATGCTTTAAAAGAAAATCTTAATCCCGCAAAAAAAAACATAATTGCTTTAAAAATTCTTTTGTTTTTTATTCTTCTGATTCTAATGAGCATGATTACTATTGTGGGAGCAGGGCCAATTGGCTTGCAGACTGCAATAAACCTTAAAAAAAACGGCCTGGATGTAGACATTATAGAGGAACACAGGGAAATCGGAAAACCAGTGCAGTGCGCAGGCTTGATTTCAAAAACAGGCTGCAAAGAGCTTGGCTTGAACATTGAAGAATCCTTTGTGAACGAGATAAAAGGCGCAAGGCTTTTTTCTCCAAGCGGAATAGAATTGTCAATCAAAAAAAAGGAGCCGATTGCTCTTGTAGTTGACAGGTACAAATTTGACCAGGCGTTTTACAAAAAAGCCTTGAAAGAAAACATTCAGGTGCAATTAAGCACAAAGCTTATTGACATTAGAAAAAATTCCCTGTTTTTGGAAAGCCATGGCCACGGAGAACTAAAAAAAACAGGCATAATAGTCGGGGCTGACGGAGTCTCTTCAATTGTAAGGCATGTTGTTGCCCCGGAAATCCAACAGGAAAATTTTGTCCACGCATACCAAATCAGGGCAAAAGGAATTTTTAATCCGGAAATGGTCGAAGTTTATTTTGACGAAAACGCAAAAGGCCTGTTTGCATGGATTATTCCGGAAAACAACAGCATTGCAAGAATAGGCCTTGCAACGCAAATGAACGAAAATCCCGCTGATAATTTGAAAAAATTTGTTGAAAAAAAAGGATTGGTGCTGGATGTTCTTGACAAGTCAAGCGCAATGATTCCGATTGGAAAGCCAATGCAGAATCTTGTTTTTGGAAACACTCTGCTCGTTGGAGACGCTGGTTTTCATGCAAAAGCAACAACTGGCGGAGGCATAATAGCTGGTTTGCAGGCAGCAAAAGCCTGCAGTGATACAATAATCGCGCACATTAAAAACAGGAAAAAACTTTCGGATTACAACAAAAAACTTTCCAAAATAAACAAAGAGCTTGCAATGCACTGGAAAATCAAGTCTTATTTGAACAGTTTGGAAAAACAAAAAATTGACGATTTTTTTTTAAAAGCAAAAAAAGCCGGCATAGAAGAATTTTTGCAGGAACACGGAGACATGGACAATCCAAGCAGGTTCACGGGAAAAATGCTGCGCAGCCCAAAGCTTTGGAGCCTGCTTCCGGACCTGCTTAAAATGATATGATTATATGTTTGCCCTTTGAACCAATGGAATTTAAAAAACACTTTAAACAAAGCAGATAGTATGCAAGCAGACTTAAACCTAATTGTAAAAGGCGCTGCATTAATGGCCTTGGGCGTTATTGCAAGCAAGATACTTGGCTATTTTTTCAACATTTTTTTGGCAAGAATACTTACTCCTTCGGAACTGGGGCTGTTTTTTATTGCAACTGCAGTCATAGGGCTTTTTGGAATAATTGCAAACATTGGCATAGCTGATTCCCTGACAAGATTTGTTGCCTTTTACAAAGAAAAAAAAGATTTGGAAAGAGTAAAGGGAAGCATTCTTTCAACAATCAGAATTCACATTGTTTCTTCAATTGCAATTGGAATCACTGTTTTCTTTTTGTCAGACTGGATTGCAATTGCTTTTTTTTCAAAACCCGAACTTGGATTTTTGCTGAAATTATTGGCTTTTGTCGTGCCTGTTTCCTTGATTGCATCAGACCTTATGCTTGCAATGGACGGATTCAAAAAAATCCAATACAAGATTTATATCAGGAGGATAATACAAATTATTGCAAAAATAATTCTCTTGGCGGGGTTTTTTTACGCCGGCTTAACCTTAACCGGGGCAGTCCTTACATTTATTTTTTCCGAGGCAATTGGCCTTGTTTTTGCGTTTTTTTTCCTTGAAAAAAAAGTTTTTTCCCTGAACTCAAAAATAAAAACAATTTTTGTCAGCAAAGAAATGCTGGTTTTTTCAATGCCATTGTTTTTAATGGGGCTTTTTTCGGCAGTGCTTGCAATTTGCGATGTGCTGCTGCTCGGCTTTTTTGCGCCAGCATACAATACAGGGATTTACAGTGTTGCGCTTGACACTGCAAGGCTTGGCTTGACTCCTGTTGAAATAATGGCTGTTCTTGGGATTCCGATTGCAACAAGCTATTTTGCACTTGAAAAATTTGCAGAATTCAAAAAAATTTACAATGCCCTTGCGAGATGGACTCTTGCAATGGTACTGCCACTTTCATTGCTGCTGGTTTTGTTTGCAGAGCCTGTCCAAATACTGTTTTTTGGAAAAGCCTATGCAAACAGCGCATTGGCAATGAGCATTCTTCTCACAGGGTTTCTGTTTTATGCAGTAACAGGCCCTGCCCAGCAAACATTAATAGCCGCGGGAAAAACAAAGCTAACCCTGTTTAATGCAATAATTGCAGGGGTAACTGTTGCCGTGCTTGATATAATCCTGATTCCTTTGTTCATGCAAAGCAATTCCGCACAAATAGGCGCTGCAATCGGAACAGCAATAGCTTACATTGCCTGGGGCGCCTTGGGCATAATTGAATTGCACTGGCTTTTCAGGATACAGCCTTTTACAAAAACATACTTCAAAATTGTTTTGGCAGGCATAAGCGGAACAGCAATTGCCTTTTTGCTGGCAACCCTGCCAATAACTCAGGCCGGAATCAATGCATTCATGGCTGCAAGCGCCAAGCTTTTTGGCGCAGGCATTCCAATAATCGGCAAATTAATATCCGGAATCACTGGCACGGGAATAATGCCTGCCCTGGTAACCGGCCTTGTGTTCCTGCCGATTTATGCACTGTTTTTCCTTGCATTGAAATGCTTTGAAAAAGAAGATTTGGAAGTATTGGTTGCAATTGAAAGAAAAACAGGCTTCAGGATTGAATTCCTGAGAAAAATAGTAAAAAAGCTTTTTCTCTAAAAGAGAAAAACCTTGGAAAAAAAGAATTCAATGCCTTTTTGTAATTGTTAATTTCCTTTCGCCTTTTACAATTGATTTTTCAGGAATATCTCCTTTTACAAAAGTTCCTGCGCCTATTATTGAATCCGAACCGATTTTGGATGGCCCGAGAATAATTGCATGCGTCCCTATCCAGACATTATTGCCGATTTCAATTGGGCTGGTGTTAGAACCTTGTTTTAAAATTGGAATTTCAATGGAACCAAAATTGTGGGTAGCGGCAATAATAACTGAATGCGGGGCAAGAATCACATTATTGCCAATTTTGGCATTATCTGAAACAAAGCTGAATGATTGGATCAGGCAATTATCGCCAAATTCTGTTGTTTGGCCTTCCCTGCAAAGCACTTGGGAATATTCCCTGAAATCGCAATTGTTTCCAATAACCAAGCGGGCTGTTTTAGGGACCCTGAAAACACAGCCCGAAGAAATTCTACAGTTTTTGCCAATTTTAATGTTATTATAAAAAGTAATCCGCGCGAATGGGGAAATAATAGTGCCTTTGAACACGCTTGAAACTGCAAACGCATAGAAATTCAAGCCCAAAACCAGCCTTTCAAATCCCGTTGAAATTAATTGCAGAAAACCCATAAATTAGAATATAGAAGTCTGGATTAATAAATATTGCTCATATTCAAACAGGAAAAACTTTAAATAAAATAAGAGGAAAGTTAAAAGAATTAGAGTTTAACTTTCCTCCTTTGCCTTTTGCCTTCTATGTACAGAATTCGGGGGTGATATTCAACCCACCAAGATATTAAATGCAAAGTAGTATAAAAAACACGTTGGTTCAAAAAACTAAAAAAAGCAAGCCAAAAAATTCATAAAATGACGATTGTTTTTTCGTCAATCGCAGTATAAGCCGGGTTTGTTTTTTAAAGCAATAACCAATAGACAATATTTTAATTAATCCTTGTTTTAGATTATTATTAAGTTATACGCTATAAGTGGGATAAAATGGATCTTGACAGGTATATTAAGAAAAGCAATAGCAACAAGAGAATTTTGCCTGGCCAAAAGCAAAAATTTTGCCTTCAGTGCGGAAAACAACTTGAAAACGAAGGAACACACTTGTGGTTTCAAAATTTTTGCTCTGAAAAATGCAAAGAAGGATACATAGAAGAAACAAGAACTTGAACTGATTTTTGGCTTAATCCTCGTGCCAGTCCAATTCATCACCTTCTTTTATGCCATTGGCTTTGCCGGCAGGCAATTCTATCAAGAACTTTGCGGGCTTTTTTGGGGAACAACTTGGGGTGAACGGCAAGAGGCTTTTTATAACATCAACAACTTTCCTGTTTTTGTCAAGAAAAACAACATCAATAGGGAAGAAAACAAAAAGCATATGAATAGTGGCTTGCAAAACAGATTCCCTTGGCAAATTAAAAACAAGCGCATAATCAAACAAAGCCTGGTTTTCAAACATCAAGCCCCTGAGCCTTTTCCAGGAAGTATCGGCAATCCGGACTTTGAAAATTATTTTTTTTGAATTTGATTTGTTTAAGAGCATAGAAAGCCACAAAAAAAATTATTTTTCCTTCAGCATTTTGAGCGGAGGGACTTTTATTTCCTCCAAAAGCAATTTAATCCTCTCCGGGCTTATGTTCAAATCAAGCCTTGGAGCCTCTTTTGGGTTATTGGGATTTTCAAGAACATCCAATTCAAAATCTTTTTCCCTGTTTTTTTTAAGATGCTGCATAAAAACAATAATAATTTGAATTTTGTATTATTAAAGAATATCTTTTTAAACAAAAAACACGCTTAATAAATAATTATTGCCCCCAATTAATTAAACAAAAAATAAAACTAATTTAAAAAAGTGGAAACATGGCGTTGAATTCAATAGCATTTATTCCGGACGGAAACAGGAGATTCGCACAAAAACAAGGAATCGGGCTGTTCGAAGCGTATCGAATAGGCACAAAAAAAGCCTGGGAAGTATTCGACTGGCTAAACAACTATCCTGAAATAAAAACAGGGACATTTTATACGCTGTCGCTTGAAAATTTGCAGAGAAAAAAAACAGAACTCCAATTGTTATACAAAATTTTTGAAAAAGAATTAGACAAAATAAAAAAATCCGGATTGTTTGAAAAAAACCAAATAAAAATGAAAGTCATAGGCAGAACAGATCTGCTTCCAAAAAAACTCTGCGAAAAAATAGAGGATACTGAAAAATTCACTGAAAACTTCAAAAACAAAAGAATGAACCTTGCAATAGGATACACCGGGCAAATAGAAATAATTGATGCAGCAAAAAAAATAGCAGAACAATACAAACAAGGCACAATCAAGCTGGCAGAACTCACAACAAGCACATTCCAAAAATTCTTGTACGCAGATTTCCAAAACCCGGATTTAATAATAAGAACATCCGGAACACAGCGCTTGAGCGGATTTTTGACATACCAAAGCGCATACTCAGAATTATACTTTTTGGAAAAAAACTGGCCAGAAATAAGCCAAACAGACCTGGATTCAGCAATAAAAGAATACTATGCAAGGCAAAGAAAATTCGGCAAATAAAACAGCGGAAACACAGACTCAAAAAGATTAAGTCAAGAATAATCTCAATAATAAAATGAAGACGGATTTGAATATTTTTGATATACAAAAAGATTGGCTCAATGAAGCTATTTATCTGTCAGGACTGAAAGAAGAAATTTGCGAACTTACAGATTATCTCGGCGGAAGCACAAAAGCAGCCAGGCTCAGTAAAGTATCCTATTCTACGATAAAAGAAACCCGCACTGGCAGAATCCCAATTCATCTTAAAAAATTCAACACACTTTTAGCATTAGTTCCTCAGAACCTCCGACACAAAATTTTGAAAAAAATTTGGGGCAAAACAATTAGGTTTACAGTGCAAAGAACCAACCGAAATAGGCAGAATTTAAAATTTCCCAAAATGCTGACTCCTGATTTGGCTTATGCTATCGGCTTAATCCTTGGCGATGGCCATTTGGCAGGCGATACAGTTAATAAAACCGGAATTGGGCAATCGCAGTCTACTTCGATAATTTCGAGCATATGCAAAAATATCAAAGAATAATCAAGGACAACTTCGAAACAGAACCAAAGTTCTATTTTTCAAAGAAACATTATTATGAATGCTATTTTTATTCAAAAGTTGTTCAGTGGTTTTTTAGATCTTTTTTCAAAATTGCGGCTGGCAAAAAGGCAGATAAAATAATAATCCCCAACAGAATTGCAAATTGCGGCAAAGCAGAAATTATAAATGCCTGCATTAAAGGCTTATTTGATTCTGACGGAACAGTCACTAAAAGATGGGCCAGTTTCTCAAGCACAAGCAAAGGCATAGTTGAACAGGTTTTTTTGTTATTACAACAACAAGAGATTTTTACCAATAAAAATAAATGGGTTAAATCAAACAAATATTTGCCATTATATACAATAAGAATCCAGCAAAAAGAAAGCCTAAAAAAATTCAGTATGCTAATAGGTTTCGACCACCCCGTTAAGAGGAAAAAGTTAAATATGTTACTTAGTTAATTTCTTACAATAGCCCCGTAGTGTAGCGGCCAAGCACTTCGCCCTCTGAGAGTATTCAAAATACAGGGAGCTAGGCGAAAACGGGAGTTCGAATCTCTCCGGGGCTAAATGGCAAAAGCATTAGCCCAACGATTAAGAAAATCAAGGAAAAAATTTATGATCGACGTTACATTCTCAAGTGAAGGCCAAAAAATTGACGGATCGCTGATTTTACCTTCTATTACAAAAGAAAAACTTCCTGCTGTAATTTTTTTCCACGGGATGACAAGCAGCAAAGAAAAATATGTTCCAATTGCCGAAACGATAGCTAAAGAGGGAATTGTTGGTTTGGCGTTGAGTTTGCGCGGCCATGGAAAAAGCGAAGGAAATTTCAACAAATTAACCGTTTCCGACTTGGTGAATGATGGATTGACCGCGTACGACTTTCTTATTTCTCAACCTAATATCGATGAAAAGAGAATTGGTATTTGTGGCGTTAGTGTAGGGGCGGCTGTAGCATCATTGGTTTGCGCACAAAGAAATGTGAAAAGCTTGGCGATGAGAGTTCCGGCAACGTATTCAGATGAGCTGATGAACATGACCCTTTCCCAATTGATGGTGAATGAAGAAAAAATATTCAAAAATATGCGTGATGTGAGTAATACGCCAGCCGTTAAAGCAATTTCAAATTTCTCTGGCAGTCTATTAGTTATAACTTCGGAAAATGACCATATCATCCCTGCTGAAATTTCAGACGGCTATTATTTGAAAGCAAAAAGAGTTAGAAAAAAAGAGAAATTTGAAATAAAGGGGGCCACTCATAACTTAACTAATGAAAACTGGAAAAAGCAATTTACCGAAGAGATTATTAGGTGGTTTAAGCAAACACTTTAGTCCAAAGGGAAGACTTTGGGGCTAATGCTTTTGCGTCATATTGTCTCCGGGGCTAAATCCTTTTCTCTTTCTAGAAAAAAGAGAAAAGTTTTTAGGAGCCCAAAAGAGAAAAACCACAAATTAAGAATAAAATGAAAGGCCTTTAGAAATTGAAAGCAAACAATTTTTAACAACTTGAACACTAATTTTTTTGATTAAAATGGCTTTGCGCAGGGCAATAAAATTTCTTCCAAAGTTTTTGCAGGAACACAGAGAACACGCTCGTGGCTTTGGGGACCTGAGAAAACCTTTAATGCCGAATCCTGCAAGATGGCACATTAGAAACATCGGGGAACTCATTGCAGGGCAAGCTATTGAAGAAATCCAATTTGGTTCTTTGAAAAAAACAGAGCCCAGATGGGAAAATGGCCTTGCTGATAAAAAAGAATCCAAAGCTGTTGCAAGGGAAAGGTTTGCAGGAAGGCTTCGGGCAATGCTGGGCGCAAGGTCAACAGACATGATTGATTTTTATAAATACAAGGGAACACATTACCTTTTTGTTTACCCTACTTTGCAGGTTTCAGAGAAAAAAATTGAATTGCACAAAAGCCTTGGAGTAGCAATAAAAATAACAAATCAAGAAATAATTGACGCACTGGATTATCTTGGATGAAAAAAAACTGAATTTTTTATCTGGCTGGTTTTTCCATGTCAGTTAAAAATTTTGCAATTGCTGAAACTCCATTGCAAATGTCTCTTTGAACTGGGCGTGTTTTCATTTTAGCTCGGATTTCTTCAGTATTTGGGTAGCCAAATGGAAGATTCCACATATGCGCCAAATGCAGTTCCGTTATTGTTATTTCTGGAAGCATTTTTTTAAAAAGACTTTTCGCTTGATTAAGCGATGCGGAAGCATATTCCTGAAGTTCTTGCTGTTCAGCCGGGGAAAGCTGCCTGCGGAATCCAAATTTTTTTGGAATAATTAAGCTGATTCCTTTGATGCGGTAAAAATCATGGGAATAACTTGGAGCTTTAGAAGCAGACTTTTCAAATAATTCCATGTCCACTTTGAAATTGCATCTTTCCAGCCCAGCCAATAATTCTGCAAACAGTGCCTGGTAGCGAGTCCTTGTTCTGCAATAGAAATCATAAAATTTTTGTGGTTTTCTTTTTAAAAGTTTTTCAAGAAGTGCCTCTCTTTTTTGGGTTAATTTGCTGCTGTCTTTGAAAAATTTCCGCAGGCGAAACAACGAACCTTTATCGCCAATAGAACTAGCGGCTTTTGTAAAATCAGAATGCTTTGGAAATGTGACTACGCCTCTTCTTATCCTTTGGGTTCTGGGCAAAAAAATTCCTAAAAAAATTTATCTTAATTCGATTCCTTTTTTTGTTATTTCGAATGGGATGAAGTCTTTTTCGTGGTTGCTTAGGCGCATTTTCAGGACTTGTGCGCTTCTGTATTGGGAGCTTCCAATGCCAAGATAGTACATTACCAGTATGTTGTCGCAGAGGAATTCTGAAATAGTGTCTCTTGTTATTCCTTGTGCGCCTTCAATTTTTTCCGTTGTTAAGAATGCAGTGGCTTTTGATTTTGAAATTGCGGCAAAAATTTTTTTTAATTTCAGCCTGCCGACTGTCTGGGCATCGAACAAAGTTGGAATCACTGTTTCTGCAATCCTGTCCATTCCCATTTTTCCAATTTCGTCTGTTTCCAAGGGGCTGCTTGAAATTGAATCAAGGGAATCAATTGCAATCAAATCATAATTCAGGCGCTGCACTTCGTCCAAAACAAATTCAACCATTCCCGGATTTGGAAAATCTACTGAAACAATTCGCAGGTTTTTCCCTGCTTTTGCCAAGTCCCAGCCAAACTGCGAGATTTGCTTTTCAAGCTTGCCTTCGCTTTGCTCAAGATTCAGGTATAAACAACGCTTGCCCTGCAAGGCATTGCTGTAAAGAACTTCGGCAACAAAAATGCTTTTTCCCGTTCCCGGGGTTCCTACGACAAGAGTAATGCTGCCCTCGGGAAAACCGCCTTCAATAAAACTGTCAAAGCCTTTTATCCCGGATTGGATTCGTTCGATTGCATTAACCATAACAAAACCAGATAGTCATTAATGTTCAACTACTATATAAATATTGTTTTTTGATTTTCAGCAAATCTTTAATAATAAATTTTGGAAAAAATTATTGAATTCACAGAATCTTTTTTTTTATGTTGGAAAAAAATTGGGAAAGGTTTTTTAACATTATGGTGTTAAATGTTAAAATTTTAAAATCATTATTCTAATGCTGAAAGTGGTTCAAAATGCTTGCCTTCGGAATATTCAGGAATATTTTTTCCGAAAGCCATGCGGAAGAAACGCAAAAATTTTTTTCCTATACTGCAAAAATAAAGGAGATTGCACGGGAACAAATGCTTGTTGACGAAGGATTCAGAAAGGAAATTTGGGGCTTGAAGAGGGCGCTTTTCATGAAAAAAATCACTCCTTTGGAATTCTGGGAACAATACAAGAAAGCAATGAACCAGAGCATTGGAAAAAATAAAAAAAATTTTGAAGAATTATTAAAGCAGGTTGACAAAGAAATGAAAGAAAAGCTTAAAGAAGCAGGCCAAAACTGCGAACAAACAAGCCAGGAAGAAAAGCCTGTTGACCTGCAATTGCCAGCATAAATAACTCTTTTTTCAAAAAGTTGAAAAACAATTTTTTAAATATCCGCATACTTGAGGTGTTGCCATGATTAGAAACGCAAAATTTGGGGATTTCAAGGAAGTGTTTGAACTATTGTTAAACCCGAAAGTGAATGATTTCGTTGAAATCGGGAGAAATGCTTCTGTAAGGGAAAGGCAGATGGAATGGCAGGACAACTGGAAAAAAGCTCTTGTCGTCGAACAAAACAAGAAAATTGTCGGGTTTGCATATTATACTGATTATTCAGGAAAAAAAGCCCATGTATTGAAAGTTGGCACTCTGATTGCAAAGCCGCAATTGCAGCAAAAAACAGTATTGGAAATTCTTTTGAAAGAACTGGAAAAACGGCATCCTGCAAAGCAAAAAATTGAGGCTGCTGCTGTTGAAACTAACACGGAAATACTGGATTTTTATTCAGGATTCGGATTCGAAATTGAAGGCGAAAGGAAAAAAAATTTTATGCAGAACGGCAGGCTGGTCAATGAAAAACTATTGGCATATTATTTAAAATAAAAATAATGCAGGGCAGGTATTTAAATTCCAAAATCTTATTTATAAATGAAAAAATATGGCTTATAATAAAGAAACAAATATTGCTGGCGCACAAAACATTGCCTGGCATGCCCTGGATTATTTGGAAGCTGTTGCAAGGCTTGGCTCGGATTCTGAAAAAGGCTTGAAGGAAGAAGAAGCGCAAAAAAGGCTTTTGGAATTCGGAAAAAACAAGCTTGAAAAAAAAAGTTCTTCCGGCGCATTAAAAATTTTTTTGAACCAGTTTTCAAGCTTCCTGGTTTGGCTTCTTATTGCGGCAGCAATAATTTCTTTTTTTATTGGAGATGAATCCAGCATAGATGCGCTTGTAATTGTTGCAATAATAATCCTCAACGCAGCGCTCGGTTTTCACCAGGAATTCAAGGCAGAAAAAGCAATGGATGCACTGCAAAAGCTTGCATCGGTAAAAGCAGTTGTGATTAGAAACGGAAAAACGCGTTCAATTGATTCCGCTGAATTAGTGCCCGGAGACCTAATTGTGCTGTGCGAAGGAAACAAGGTTCCTGCTGATGCCAGGATAATAATGGCTATGAATCTCAAAGCCAATGAATCAGCATTAAGCGGGGAAAGCCAGCCAGTGGAAAAAAAATCTGAAAAAATCATTGAAAATGCACAAGTTGCCGACAGGGAAAACATGGTTTTTGCCAACACGACAATTGTCTACGGAAGGGGAAAAGCAATAATTGCCGGAACAGGCATGAAAACAGAATTTGGAAAAATAAGCTGTTTGATTCAGAACATTGAAAAAGAAAAAACCCCTTTGGAAAAAAACATTGATTCTTTTGGAAAAACTCTTGGAATTGCAATAATACTGGTTTGCATTGCAATTTTTGCAATCGGAACGCTTTCGGGAAACGGCTGGAAATTAATGTTTTTTACAGCAGTGAGCCTTTCAGTTGCAGCTGTTCCCGAAGGGCTGACTGCTGTTGTTACAATCACTCTTGCGCTTGGAATGAAAATAATGGCAGGAAAAAACGCTTTGATTCGAAAAATGTCTGCAGTTGAAACACTGGGAAGCACAAGCGTTATTTGCTCTGACAAAACAGGGACTCTGACAAAAAACGAGCTTACCGTGGAAAAAATTTTTTGCAATGAAAAATTGTTTGACGTAAGCGGCTCTGGCTTTAATGCAAAAGGAAAAATTTTTTTTGAAAAACAAGAAGTGAATTTGGACGAAGAAAAAGAATTGAAATTGCTGATTCAAAACAGCGTTTTATGCAACAATGCAAATTTTTCTGAAAATGATTCAACCGGAGACCCCACTGAAATAGCATTGCTTGCAGCTGCAAAAAAAGCTGCAATTGAAAAAAAAGAATTGGAAAAACAATTTGAATTTATAGGCGAAAAGCCGTTTGATTCCCAAAGGAAAATGATGAGCGTTATTTTTGGCAGTGAAAACAACAGCATTGTTTTCAGCAAAGGCAGTGTAGAATCATTGCTTGAAAAAAGCACAAAAATTTTTGTTGAAGGCAAAGAAAAAAAACTGGCAAAACCAGAATACGAAAAATTAATGGCAAAAAACAACGAGCTTGCTGAAAAAGGCTACAGGGTGCTGGGCTTTGCATTTAAGGCGGAAAAAGAAATTAACCTGAAAGAAATGGAAAATATTGAATCGGAACTTGTTTTTTTGGGAATGTCCGCAATGATTGATGCGCCAAGAAAAGAGGCTTCTGATGCAATCAAATTGTGCCAAAACGCAGGCATTGAAGTCAAAATGATTACCGGAGACCACTTGCTGACAGCAATTGCCGTTGCAAAACAGCTTGGCATAATGAAAAGCGGGGAAACTGCAATAACAGGAAAAGAGCTTGAAGAAATGAGCGAAAAAGAATTAGAGGAAAAAATAGGAAAAATAAGCGTTTTTGCAAGGGTAAATCCCGAACACAAACTGGCAATTGTAAACGCATTGCAGAAAAAAAACAAGGTTGTCGCAATGACAGGCGATGGAATAAACGATGCGCCTGCCCTGAAAAAAGCAGACATTGGAATTGCAATGGGCATTACAGGAACAGAAGTGAGCAAGGAAGCCGCAGACATGATTGTGCTAGATGACAATTTTGCAACAATTGTTTCCGCAGTCCGCGAAGGAAGAAGGATTTTTGCAAACATCAGGAATTTTATAAAATACTTGTTAGGCGCAAATGCAGCAGAAGTAACCCTGATTTTAATGGCAATTATTCTGGGTTTTTTTTTGGGAAACAAAAATTGGGCTCTTCCCCTAGCGCCAGTGCAATTATTGTTCATTAACCTGATAACAGACGGATTGCCTGCAATTGCACTTGGAAACGAACCCGCAAGAGAAGAATTAATGAACCAGAAACCAAGGGAAAAAAAAACAAGCATACTTGATTGCAAAACAGTTTCTTTTGTTTTAATTTCCGGAATTGCCGGCGCAATTGTTTCACTGGCTGCTTTCGGAATAGGAATTGCAGAAAGCACAAAAACAGGAATGACAATGGCTTTTGCAACATTGATTCTATTCGAAACAATCTTGGCTTTCAATTGCAGAAGCGAAAAAAATGTTTTTCAAATAAACCCGTTTGGAAACAAAAGCCTTGTGCTTGCAACAATTGCTTCTCTAATCATACTCGCTGCAGCAATCACAATTCCGCAATTGCAAACCGCAATAGGAACAGTCCCCTTAAGCCCGGAAAACTGGCTGATTGCATTGCTGCTCGCAATGCCGGCATTAATCATCCCTTACACGGAAAAAATACTGCAAAAAATCATAAAATTCAAAGCAAAAACTTCGGCGAAAAGTATTTAAATGAGGAACTTCTAATTATGTACTAAATTTAACACATAATATTTTTGAAACAACTTTTATTTTATGACCTGGAGGCCTGGCAAATGAAAGGATTTTTTAAACTAATAATTTTTTCAATAATTTTTATAACTATTTTTTCAATTGTGAATGCAACTGCAGCAAGCGGAGTGCTGAAAGCCTACGATGCTTTAGGAGCACACCACGCAAACGCAGGCGAAGACTTTAACCTTTCAATAAAAAACCCCGACGGCAATATAACTGCAGATTATAATTACGCTGTTTTCTTCAGATGGGATTACATAAATTACAATGCACAATCTGGAAGCGCAAAATACTGGGACTTAAATGCTGTTGACGCAAATCTTGGGGCTTTAAGCGATGAAAATGTAATTCCTGCAAGAATAGTCGGCGGAGGCTGCATAAGTAATTTTCATTCAACAGTCAGCCAGTTAGACATGAACATTATAAGATTTATAAGAAGCGATGCAAATACTTTCGAAGTAAAAATAACAGTGCCTGTTGATGCAAACCACCAGGACATGAACGGAAAAGCAGGAGTATTGGAATTATGGAGATTGTCTTTTGTAGCAGAGCAAGGGGCAGGGGCAATTCGAAGTTATACTTGTACAAACGTTGATGCAAATGTGCGCTTTGTAATCGGGCCCGCAATAGTAATAAGCCCTGAATTTGGGGCAGTTGACGGAAATGTAACAGTTTTCGGCTATGGATTCCCAACAGATGCAAATGTAAGGCTCAAATTCAAAGATGCTAACGGCGCAATAACAGACATGAACTTTTTAGATGTAAATGCCATAGGCTATAACCTATACGCTGAAGGATACAATAAGGAAATGGACTGGAATCAACAAAAATACGTTGATGGAAATGCAAACACAGTCATGAGAATAATCCCAGATGGCGGAACACAATGGAATTTGAATCCACAAGTCACAACCCCCTTTTATGGTTATATGCTAAGGCCTGATGCAAACGGCCAGTTTGATGTGAACTTCAAAGTGCCATTTACAATTAGTCTTGCTGGTCCAAACGGAATTCCAGACAATAACATAAGGGTTGACATAAACAGTGGATTAAGCCCACAGTATGTAAAAGACATGAATGCAACTGCAAAAATAATTGTCACGCCTGGCTTTACAATGAGCGTCGATGAAAATGTAACAATTGGAATTTGCCAAGACGCAAATGGAGGATATAATACTTGCAAAGCAGCAGGCACAGGGCAGACATTCCAAAGAGTGCCAGTAGACCAGGCCATGAGAGGCGGAATGATAAGAAACCAAGGCCAAGTTTCAGGATTACAAGTGCAATTGAAAACCTCCAATGGAACAGTATTAATTGCACAAATAAAAATGAATTCTGACATGAACATGGCGACAGGCCCAAGAAGAGACTATGACAATGGCATGGATGGAAGTTCAGGAAGGGCAAAAATTGATTCTGATACAATGCCGGAATTTGGCACAGATCCTTTTGGCAATCCAATAGATGCAAATATTACTTTGTATAACATAAAGTCCACAGGGGCAATTCCAGCATTAGCAAGAAACGGCAAACTATGCCCCGCAACAGTATGCAAAAATCTTGATGCAGGCACATTTTCTTATACTAATATTTACACTGCTACAGACACCACGCCAAGTTGGGTTTATGACCCAATTGCAGGGGATGGAAACCTTTCATTCAGAGTAAGCGGTTTTTCAGAATATAGCGCAGGAAGCTTATTTGTAACAGTTACCGGGGATTCTAATGCTGGAAGAACATATTACACAAGAGATGGAAATTTGACAGTAACATTCACATACAAAGACACAAATTACCAGGACCAAAACAGTTCAGCATGGAAACCAGGCGATGCAAACTTTGCAGTAAGTATATACTTGTCAAAAAAGCAATGCGGGCAGCACTATCTGCTGTACACAGACTACAATATTTTGGATTACAATGGAATTAGTTGTACAACAACACCAGTATCTTTCGCAGCAACGGCAACAAACGGCTATGCATTAAATGATGACGATGCAAACATTTCAACAACACAAACCTGTTCAATAAGTCTTGACCTGGCAAGATATAAAGACAGTGGTGAAGCAGGATTCAGCCATTTCACTGGAACAACGGGTTCAGGAACATACATTGTTGGGACAACAAGAAGAAAAGTTAGCGGTGATGTACAGGCATTCCCGGATTTGCGCACAACAATAATGGGTCAGTTTTATATTGACATCAACATGTCTGCGCCTAGAAGCGCTGCTGTTGGAAACACTATTTGTGCAACAAGCGATGCAAACACAATAATCAACAAGCCAAGCATTTACATTTGGGATACAAACTTCATGAACAGCTATGGCGCAACTTTCTTTGACTTCAACAGGGCAGGCCTGACTGCAGACCAAAACCTTGCAATAGACTTTAATGTAAGAATACAGGACACAAACCTGTCACTGGGAGACTTAAACCTTTCAATATACTATTCACAGACAAGAGGCGACAAAAACAATTTGCTATTCAAAGACCTGAATTTAATGCTTTCAGATACTAACAGGTCAATTGGAAATTCACAGCAAACCACAGTAAAATGCACTTATCACAGCAATGCGCCTGTTGCGGGAACAATAGATGAAAACCACACTACAAACAGGGATACAAATTGTCGCTTTTATTTGAATGCAAAAAACCTGTTTGAAGGCAGGTACTTTATTGACATGCTCTTAGGAGTAAGAACAGACAATAACAGGGGCGCTGGAAGCTGGGCATTTGATGTAAACAGCAGAATGTCAACTGCAACAAGCGACCAGAATTCAACAAGAAATCCGGCAGGAATAAATGACACAAACAACCCAATTTTAACAGTGTTAGGGGCAAGCAGTTCAACTGGGCTCTGCGTAGGAGTAACCATGGATGCAAATGACACATCAAACATAAAGAAATTCTGGTACAGCAGCAACGGAACAAATTATTTAGACAATGGCATGGTCAACACTTACAATGTCTGTATTACAAGCAGCGCTTCATTGCCTGCAACACTAACTTATTACTTCAAGGCAATGGACTTCATGGATTTAAACAGTTCAGCCCAATCAAAAACAATAACATTCAGTTCAGCAAGCGGCGGCTCTGTAAATCCGCCTGTAACACCACCGCCTATAACCCCAACAGGGCCTGGCGGCGGCACTGGAACACCAGAAACTCCAACAACAGAGACAATTATTGAACAGGCAATTGAAAGCCCACCATTGACATCAGATGAAATAGCCTTAATATTGACAGAAGCAGGATATGCAAGCATTACTCCAAAAATGCTTGAAATTGCACAGGCAGTTCCAGTAAGCCAGAGTGTCAAAGTTGAAAAAAATACAAGCGTTGCCGGAGTTGTTTCATACAATACTACAATCACAATTGCTTTGACAAATAATTCCACAAAAAACTGGAAAGACATAAAACTTGTTGTGGAAATACCAAAAGCAATTGCGGCAAATGCTTCTGAAATAACAAGCAGTTATTCAATGAAAGTATTGAAATCAGACCCCATAATAGAATTTACTGTTCCAACAGTAAACACAGGGGAAATAGCAAGCGTTACATATGAAGTTGCAAAAAATATTACTGATGCAATTGCAGGCACAATAAGAAGCCCGATTGTCACAGGTTATACTGAAGTAAAAATACCAGTGATTCCTCCAGCGGGGCCAAAATGCGGCAATGGCACATGCGAGAATGGGGAAACAACTGTAAATTGCCCGGCAGATTGCCCAGCGCCAGCAGTAACGCCACAGGTTAGCCAGCCGCCTGCAACAGGCGGAATTAACTTGGCAACAGCTGGCCTCATAATCCTCATTGTGATTGCAATAGTGACAATTGGAATTGCTGTTACTAGAAGCAAAAAAAACAAGTTAGGCTATAAAAAATAAAAGAAAACGGTAATGATTTCAAAATGCCAATTAAAGAACAAGAAATCCAGAAAAAAGCAAAACAAAAACTCATTTACAAAAGCACTGGGTTTAGACTGGTGCTTGGCTGGCTTTTGATTACCTTTGCCTTAGTAATTTCTGTTTACGCAAACCTGAATTGCAGTTGGTATTGCAAAGGAATCTGGGGGCAAGTATTAAATCCCCTTTCAGTGCTTGGCGGCGCATTATACATTGCAGGAACAATAGTACTCTTAAGCACCTTGCTGAAAACAGAATAATTTCCTATTGATTATATTAGAATCAATGCCGACTTCAATCTTCAAATTACGCCTAGTAAAAGGCTGTTTGCATAACTGTTTTTTGTGCCAAAAATTTTTAAATGCCTGTTTAGTCATTTGTCGAATTTGCTGATTGTTTTTTAAACCGCTTTTTTTACTTTTTGATTGTGGTTTTAGTTGGATAAACCTGAAAGGCCTGTTGAAAGGATTGTTGGCTGGAATTGTTTTTCTTTGCGTGAAAAAAAAGCAAAGAAAATTTTGCTGGAATCTGAAAATCACAGCATAATTGAGCTTGACTCGGGAGAATTGTGTTATTTTGCAAAATTGCCTGAGCTTACTTTGCAGGAAGCGCTTGTCCTGAAAAAAATGACAAGGGATTTTCAGGGCCAAAATTTGAAAAAGAAGCCTGAAGATTTGGAAAATTTTATTGAGAATTATTGTGTTGAAAAAAGCATTCTGCTTGATTCCGAGCAAAGAAAGTATTTTGAAAAAATTTTGGAGTCGAGAATTTTTGGTTTTTCTGCATTGGACTTTTTTTTGAATGACCCTGCAATAGAAGAAATTTCTGTTATTGGCATTGGCAGGAAAAAGCCTGTTTTTATTTTTCACAGGGAATTCGGCTGGGTCAGGACAAATGTTTTTTTTGGAAGCGAAATTTTTGTAAGGGACTTGGCAAACAAAATGGCGAGAAAAATCGGGCGGCGGCTGACTCTTGAATGCCCAAAACTGAACGCAAATTTGCCAGATGGAAGCAGGCTGACTGCAATAATTCCCCCGATTTCCGAGGAAGCAAGCCTTACAATAAGAAAATTCCGCGCAGAACCGTTTACTGCAATTGATTTGGTTGAAAACAATACTTTTTCAAGCGAATTCTGCGCTTTTATCTGGCTTGCCCTTGAATTAGAATGCAGTTTTTTGATTGCAGGAAATACCGGAAGCGGAAAAACATCAACTCTCAATTGCCTGCTTGGCTTTGTTCCAAAACAAGAGAGAATAATTTTAGTCGAGGAAACACCGGAAATTGTTTTGCCGCACGAGCATTGCGTAAAAATGACTGTTGTAAAAGAACAGGGCTTTGACATGCATTCCCTGATAATTGACACTTTGAGAATGCGGCCAGACAGGGTTGTTGTCGGCGAAATAAGGAATAATTGTGAAGCAATTGCTTTTATGGATACTCTTCTTGCTGGGCAGGGCAGGGGGAGTTATGGGACATTTCATGCCCAATGCGGCAAAGAGGCGATTGCAAGGCTGAAATCGTTTGGCATAAAAGAATTGGACCTTGCTGCAATTGATTTGCTGCTTGTGCAGAGAAGATGGGCACAGCATTCCGGGCATGGCTTTGTTGAAAAACGCAGGATTGTAGAGGCTTTGGAAATAGGCTTTTCAGGGGAATGTGCAGAAACAAGGCAGTTGTTTGGGCTTGATTTTCAACGGGATTGCCTTGAAAAAACAGGGGAAAGCGAAAAAGTTTTTTCAAAAGCAAGGGATTTTTTGGGCTTTGACAGGAAAAAATTTTTGTTGGAAATAGAAAAAAGAAAAAAATTTTTGGATTGGATTGCGCAAAAAAAAGTTTTGGGAAAAGATTTTTTTGAAGCTATAAACAAGCCTCTTGCGGGGGTTTTTTGAAATGGCCTGGTTAAAAAAATTGTTTAAAAAAAAGTCTTTTTTTTCTGAAAAAAATTTTGCGTATCCTGCAATTGCAGGGCTGTTGGCTTGTTTTGTTTTTGCCCTTGTTTTTGAGGAAATTTTTTTGGCACTGGCTCTTGGGCTGTCTTGTTTTTGCGCGGTTTTTTTTGCAATGCTTTTGATTCCTGTTATGGCTGAAAAAAAGCGGGTTTCGTTCGTTGAAAGGGATTTGCCTTTTGCGTTGCTTTCAATTTCAATGGACCTGGATTTGAATATTGCATTTGAAAAATGCGTTTTTAATGCGTCAAGAAATGAGCTTGCCACTGCGGGGGAATTCAAAAAAATTTTTTTTGATGTTAAGGAAAAAGGCCTGAGCATTCAGGAGGCTTTGCTTGGGTTTGCCGTGAGAAACAAAAGTGTTGCTGTGAAGCGCGCTGTTTTGCAGCTGGGCAGTGTTTACGAGCATGGAAGCAGCAAGGATTTGGCTGGCAGGATAAAGAGTTCAGAAGCAGTAAGGAGAATTGCTTTGGAATTGCTGGCAAAGCAAAGGTCTGAAAGCAAGGCTTTTTCTGGAAAACTTGTTGTTTTTTCCCTGCTGTTTATTGCTGTTTCTGCAATTGTTCCGGCTTTGTTCCAGAGTTTTATAATTGTGGGAAGCATGATTTTGAAAATAGATTTTACTCTGGCACAAGTCTTTTTGGCAATTGTCCTGGGCTTTCCGCTAGTTGATTTGCTTGTATTGTTTTATATTCGGGCAAAAACGCCTGTGTTTCTGAAGCTTTGAGGGATTAAAATGGGTTTTGCACAAGAAAAAATTTTTTTGGAAATCAAAAAAAAAGAAAATTTTTTGAAAAAATCTTTTTTTCTCGGGTTTGCATTTTGCTTTTTGGCAATAATAATCGGAATAATAACCAACACCACTTTCTTATACATAACTTGTTTTTCTTTGGGCTCTTTTTTTGCAGCCATTATCTGCTTTTATTTTTTTGAGCTTTATAAATCCGAAAGCCAAAAACTTGCAAAAGAAAGCCTTGTGCCTGACCTGTTGCTGCAGGCAAGCGCTTTTCCGAAAGGGGTTTCAATCAACAAAATTTTTGTGTTTTTTTCAAAAGCGGATTTTGGCCTGCTGGGAAAGGAATTTGAAATTGCTTTGCTTGAAATTGAAAAAGGAGTCTCTGTCGAAGAAGCACTGGGCAATATTAAAAAGCGGTGCAAAAGCAGGATTATCAGCAGGGCAATTGACTTGATGATCAGGGGCTATGAAAGCGGAGCTGATTTAAGCAATGTTTTCAGGGCATCTGCAGAGGATTTTTTTGAGACAAATTCCATTCTGAGGGAAAGAAACTCTGCCCTGATAATCGAAAAATACACTCTGTTTTTTGCAGGCGGCCTTATTGTGCCTGCAATACTCGGATTGCTTTTTGGAATGGTTTCGGGAATTGATTTTTCAGGCTTGCAGAGCCTTGAAATTGGAGCTGAAAATTCAGAGAGAAATTCTCTTCTTGAAGCAACTGCTTTGGCAAGCCAGATTTATATTGCTGAATATGCCTTGCTTGCAAGTTTTTTCATTGCAAACCAGGAGGGAAACCCTAAAAAAGCGTTTCTGTATGCTCTGTTCCTCCTGCCTGTTTCTTTTGCAATAAACCTAATTGCAAAAACAATAATTTTTTAGGGCAAATTAAGATAAATGTTTATTAAGGAGTTAAACAATTTGTTATTAGGTGGTTTGTTGAAAATTTACATTGACAATAGTGTCATCAATTTTGTTGAAACAAAGCCCATGAACCTGCAGGGCTATTCCCTGATTGAAGGCTTTCCGGGAATGGGGCTTGTTGGAACAATCAGCGCAAAATACCTGGCTGAAAAACTCGGGTTAAAGGAAATCGGCTATATTGAATCAAACATGTTTTTGCCAATTATTCGGATTCACGAAGGAATGCCTGTTCACCCTTCAAGAATTTATGTAAGCGAAAAACACAAAATTGTCATACTGCTTTCCGAACAAATTATTCCACAGGTGCTCGTTGACAGGCTTGCAAAAGCAGTCGTGCAATGGATTGAAAAGAAAAAAATTGCAAGGTTAATTTCGCTTTCGGGAATAAAAGCAATGCCGGAAAACAGCGAAAAGCCAATTATTTACGGAATTGCTTCAGACGCGGCTTCAAAAAAAATTTTAATTGAAAACAACGTTGAAATAATAAAAGAAGGGATAACCTCCGGCATAAACGCCCTTATCCTCCTCGAAATGAAAGACAAGAACATTGATGCTTTTTCATTACTTGGAAACGTTGAAATTGCAGCTGATTACAAGGCAAGCTCGCTTCTCATTGAAAAACTCGCCCAAATACTCGGCCTGGAAATTGACACAAAACCACTGCTGAAAGAAGCAAAAGAAACAGAAAAAGCCCTGCTTAGCCACCTTGAACAATTAAAAAAAACAGGCGAAGAAGTAAAAAAATTCGAAGACATACAAACCCCAATGTACACATAAAAAAAATTATTAATTTAAAAAAAGGAGGAAAAAAAATGCCACCAGCAAGAAGGCAAAAAAGGCCAATAAGGCCAGGGGAGCATTGGAACCAGGCGATTCACAGGGACAGAAGACAAGAACCAAGACAGGGATTGGAAACGAAAATAAGGATTCCTGGAGATTCAACAGTAGTAACTGTACATCCTGACACAACCAGAATCGTAAGGCCAAGGGGAAGGATAATAATTGAAAAAGAAGGCGGAGGCCCAGAAATTATCAGAAGGCCATTAAGAAGAAGGCAATAAATATTTAAAAATAAAAAACAGTTAAAAATTTGAATTAATCCTGCTGTTTTTATAACTCATTTATAAAAAGGAATATATTATGCCACGAAGAAGACAATTTGACCGCGTAACAAATATTCCCGGAGACAGAGCCTTGGTTAATGTGCATGGTGACACTACGCATGTTAGAAGGCATGCTGGGCGAATATTTGTTGAAGGCAAGGAAGTGCGCCGCAGAAAAATAAATATGCGTGGAGACAATACACATATTCATGTTCACACTGGCACTGGCAGGCGCAGGGAAAGAAAAGCAGCAAGGCCGCAGCCGCAGATTGATTTTGAAGCAAGGCACAGGGAAATTGAAGCATTAATGGAAAAAAGGAGAAGGCAGATTGAGGGTTTAATAAAAATGCCTGTGAGAACTCCTGAAGAAATTCAGCAAAATGTGCCTTTTAATCGGGCGCAGGCAGTGCAGGCAAGAACACAGGCATTTCGTGATAAAACCCATCCTGTGAGAAGCGCTTTTGGCTCCTGGAATCCTTTTAACGTTTCTAATGCATGGTATTATCACCCACTTCATACTCTTAACAGGCTGTTTCCCATTCGCATTGCAACATTTGGGATTGGAAGAAAATCAAGAAGAAGACAGGTTGCGGATTATCAAGCAAATGCTGCCGGCAGGGCAAGGGCTTTTGAAGATGCGCGTGTTGGGGAAAGAGCACAGGCAACATTGAACGCTTATTCTCAAACAGTGAACGGGGCGTTTGAAGAATTTCAAAGAACCGGAGACAATGCTGTTTTTGAAAGAGCTGTGTCTGATGCTGAAAAATGGTTTGACGCACAGGTTTCCGGAACTGCGGGACTGATGGCAGATTACGGGCGTGCAACTGGAAGAAAAAGATAAATGCCGTTTTTATTTTTCAAGCATTATTTTTGCCTTGCTTTTTTCTTTGAAGCCGAATTTTTTTCTTAAAAAAACAGGTGAAATTATTTCAACAGTATTTTTTTGGTGTTTTGCCCTTTCAGGAATAATTATTGCGCCTTGAACGCCAAAAATTTTTATTTTGAATGCTTTCAGGCTTCCAAAGCTTCTTTCTTTTGTTGAAAAGCCCTGAATGAAAATTGGTTTTGAATTCAAAAGGAATTTTTCAAGTTTTTCTGTTTCAACAACAAGGTTCAGGGTGCCAAGAAAAGGCTTAAAGCCAAGCAATTTTTTGAATTGTTCCAGATAAGGCTTTTGCGAAATGTAATACCTGCCTTCCCCGAGGCCAAAAGAAACAGTGCCTTCAATTTCATTGGTTTTGCTTTTTGAAAAAAATTTTTTTAATTCAAAAAAATGCTTTCGAACCAAGGCAATCCCGTTTTCTGCAATTGAAATTTCACAGCCGCGCGGAGAAGAAACAAGGGTTATCAGGCCTTGTGATTTTAAATCGCGGAGCTTTCTTGACACTGTTTGCTGTGAAACATTAAGCTCTTTTGAAATTTTGCCAGTGCTTGTTTTTATTGAATTGAACAGGCTTGCTTTTTTTGCAAGAAACAACAGCAAAAAAAAGTTTTCCTGTTTCTGCAAAAAAAACACCTTCAAAACCAAGGTTTAATTGAATAAAAATAAAAAAACCGGTTTTATTTTGCTTTGATTTTTTTTTCCGCATTTATCCTGAACACGAATATTGTGCAAAGCAAAAGTGAAATGAAGACAAGCATTGCAATTCCTTCCGGCAAAGAAGGAAGGTTGAAAGGCATTCCAGTGCCTCCGCCTACATTCACTGTCAAAGGATTTCCTCCGGGAACTTGTGAAACTTTTCCGTCAGCGCCTACTGCAGTGCTGAATCCTTTTTGCTTGAAAGCCTCGTCAAGCGGGATTAATTGTGCATTTTCCGGATACCAGTTGCCTGTTGCTGGGTCATACCAAAAACTGCCATTGGGGCCGCTTGCTGTTTTCAAAATTTCGGGAGGCTGGTTGTTGTAGGAAATAACAGGCGCCCCGTTTTCAGCGCCAAAATCAAGAGTGTGCTCTTTGCCGTCCACTGTCTTGAATTTTATTCCAGTGGGAGTTTTTTCTATTGTCCCGTCAATTTCCTGGTCATAAACTTCGCCTGTTTTTTTGTCAATTGTTTTGAAAAAATCCTTGCAAACTCCGTCCACAAGCTTTGAATAAAAAATATATCTGTGGGTATCAGTGTCAAATACCTGGAAAGGGCCCATTTTTTGCATTGACTGGTTAAAATTGTCAACTTTTGCCGCAATAAAATCACTGCCTGATTTTGGAATTGCTTCCAAGTTAATTGCTGGTTCTGGGCACTCAGTTTCAGGATTAGTATAAGTTGTGGGCGTTGCAATCAGGCCTTCAACATCATTCTGGTTTAAGACTGCCTTGTCGTGCCTTTTTAACCAGATTAACAATTCGTTTGTTTCCGGCTTGTAAACAATTACTCCTTGTTCAAACTGGATTGAATCCATTTTTCCAACTTTTGCAGAGCCTTGTCCGGTGGCATTGCCTGACAATTCTATTTCCATGCTTGCGCTTATTGATGCAGCTGCACTGTCGCCATAAACAATTTCCCTTGGAATTCCTTCCGCAGTAATTGTCTTGCTCAATTCATCCGCAACAATGCTCGGATGGGTGCCTGAAACAATTGATTTTACTTTTCCAAATGCATCGCTTAAATTTGCACTGTTCAGCTTAACGCCTGTCTGCTCTTCAACACCCTGTTTTATGCAGCCCAAAATCTCCTGGCCCGTAACAGTCGTAGTGTCAACAATCATTTCCGAATTTATTCCCATTTGAAAAATTCTTTCAGTGGAACCGCTTGGCAGGACAATTTTTGTAATTCTCTGGGGAATTTCCCAGGCAGGAATATTGCCGTTCGGAGCAGCCAGCCTTACTTGGTCAGGGCTTGTGATTATTGGCTCGCCGTTAAAAGAAATTTCTCCTTTTTCATTGTCAACAAGAATTTCAGTGCCATTATCAGTGTCCTTAATCAGCGCTTTGCTTGTTTTGTCGTATTTTGAAGCATTTTGCTCTCCCTTGTACCACAAGAAAAACAATTGTTTTCCTTCAAAATTCCCTGTTGTATAATTTTTTGCTTCAACTTTTACCTGCAAAACAGATTTTGCATTTGCCTTGTCAGACAGTTCCTGGGTTTCATCCCTGACCTTGTCTTTTACAACATCAACAAATGTTTTTGACTTGTCATCAGGATTTGCAGGGCCAAGAACAGTGCCTGTTAAATCTTTAAAAATGTCAGTAGCTTTTTCCGTTCCTAACTGGTTTACAGTGGCAGTTTTTTTCTCCTGTTCTTTTGCAGGCGCAAAAAAATGAATGTAATACCCTTCCACATCGTCAACGCAGTCCTTGAATTTGGGTGCAATCAAAACCTGCTGCATTACAGAGCCAAAAATTCCAGGCCAGCCGAAAACAAAGTAGCCCATTGATTCTCCGAATGAAAGGAAAGCGCCTATTCTCTGCGGCTTGCCTCCAACAAGTTTTCCAAAAAAACCTACAACCGGAATTTGTTCCAATGCATCTTTGCAGGTTTCTTTGTTTTTTTGCGCTTCAACCAAATCCAATTTTGTGTCTCCTGCATCGGATTTTTCCAGGCCTGCCCAGTCAATGTCTGTATGATGCGCAAAAGAAATGAGTGTTGTGCCTGTTTCCTTTGCCTTGTCTGAAATAACATCTTCCAACAAAATATTGCTCAAGCCTTCCCTTGTTTTCAGCGAAATTGAAATGCCTCCAATTCCTGTTTCAGGGTTAATGCCTTTTGGAACATAGCTCCAAGTGCAGGTTTTGCATTCGTTGCCAGTCTGGGAAAACAATGCAACATTTTCAACTTTTGACCTGTAACCAGCAGGGCCATTGCCTGTCCAAGAATCAAATTTGTCTTCAAGCGGCTTATACAATTCTACTGCCTTGTTCAAAACCATTTTCCAGGGAAGGACATTCAATGCCTGTGCAAACAAGTCTCCTTCATCACTGCCTTCATTTGCAAAAAAATCCATGAACGCATCGTCATACAATTTTGTTTCTCCAAGCGAAACCTGTGCAGATGTCCAGGAATCCGGCAATTGGTAAGCAGATAATCCTTCAAAGCCCAGGCCTCTTTTTGCACCCCAATAAACAAAAGGCATTACTGTCCATTTGGCTGCGCCCTTTATTGATCCAAAATAACTTTTCAAAATTTCTTCTTCTTGTGCAAATGCCTTGTCAATCAAAGACAAGTACCTTCTGTTTTGCCCTGCCCAGCCTTTTTCAATCAGGGCATTATACAGCCTGTCAGTATGAACATTCATGTTGCCCAGAACCCTGTTTCTTACCCTGTATCTTGTGAATCTTGCTGCCCAGTCTTCAGGAGTCATATCTGGAGCAGATTTCCATCCAAGGTCATAAACTCTTATTTCTCCTGTTGAACTCCCTGTGCTCAGAATGTGCTTCATAGAGGTATCGTCAAGCTTTATGAATTTTCCGTCTTCAAGCTGCACCATTTTGTCCTGGAATCTTGAAAAATGCTTCTGCAAGTCTTCTATTGTATAAGAACCCAAAAAATTTCCAGCAGGGTCTGGTTTATACATTTTTAAGAATCCTTCTTGTGTTGTTTCAAATATTCTTTCAGGGCCGCCTGGAGCAGCAGAACCCCAGTTTGCCCAGGTTCCGTCTTTTTCAAATTTTTGCATTATTCCGCCTACATTTGCAGAATCGCCAGTCAATGTAATCATAGTGCCTGTTTTTGCATCCTTTACTGCAAGATTATACAAACCTGCTGCTTCGTCTTTTACCCAGAATTCAGGATAATCGAGCTTCATTGAAGAATCCATTTCTCTCATTACTCTTGAGGTTTTTTGGGCATAATCAATCAATGCTGACCTTCCTTCAATGCTTTCCATTCCATACTTGTCAATTATTTTTTGGTAATCATTATAATGGCCTTCTACTAATGCATAATTGGTTTTTGCAACTCCTCTCCAGTCTTTCACAAGCTTGAAAAACTCGCCTCTTCTAACAGGGTCTGTTATTTCAGTGTCAATTTTTCCGCCTGCTTTTAGCCAGTCATCAAGCAATCTTCTTGTGCTTCCGCCTTTTATCATGGCATAGCCTTCCTGCCAGCCGCTTCCTTCCCATAACAATTTTCTGTATTCTCCAAAGCCATACTTGTCAATGCGAGTCATCATGTTTTGCACTCTTGCTTTTCCAAGCAGGGAACTTGGCGCCATAAAATTTGTTCTGAATGCTTTGAAAAAAGAATTGTTTGACATGTTCCATGGCCAGCCTCTTCTTCCCAAATAACCAAGGTATCTTTTTGCCTGCCCAAAAAGAGTTGGGCCAAAATTGCTTACCACCATTTCCGAAGAAAACCAGGAATTAAAGTATTTGTCAAAAGCACTGTAACTGCTTATTACGCAATCAGCTGTTTCGCAAGTCGAGCCGATTTCCGCATTGAAAGACTGGGTTTTAATGCTGTTTTTTATTGGATTTCCGGGAATCCTTGAAACCTGCTTATAAGTCACTTTTTCAGGGTCTGTTTCAGAAGCCATTGCTGTTTTGATTTGCTCTGTCTCCTTGTCAGTATAAGTATCCTGAACATCGGGGCCAATGCCAATCCAGTCTTTTAAATCGTTCCAAACATTTTTGAAATCCTGTGTTATTCCCTCTCCACTATTCCTGAATTCAAGTTGCCTGTCAACCATTGGGCAGGAATTCTGGTTTTTGTCCAATTGAACAGAAAGGTTTTCGCATCTTCCGATTCTTAAAGTGTCATCCAAAGAAATTCCAACTGCAAGGGGGCAATTGACGCATGTTTTGTTAAATAAAAAAGGAGCTTCTCCTGGGTTGAATTTTAAGTCAGGCAAACTATTCATGAATGCTTCATTGCCATTTCCCGTTGGAACAACTATTTTTGAATTTTCAAGTTTTTCCCTGTCAGCAGGCTTGATTTTGTTTGCATCAGGAGCTTCAATTGCTTTTCCAGTAAAAGGCTTTCCATTTAATTTGTCAAGGCCTTGCACTGCCTGCTTTAGCTTTGCAACTTCTTCTGGAAGCAAAACTGTTTCTCCTGGCGGTGTGTTTGACGGGTTTTTGCAGGCAAATTCAGTGATTTTTCCAGTGTCTTTTGCTTCAAGAGTGTTTCCAATTGGATTGGTTTCTTCGCCTGCACCGGGAACAACTGTTTCTTGGGGAATTGTGCCGCTTGGAACTTCTGTTCCTGTTCCTCCGGAACCTGATTCTGCAAATGCAAAACTGCTGTTCAGTATAAGGGCAATCAGCAGAATGCTGAAAAAATTTGCAAAATTGTTTTTTGTTCTTTTGTCCTGTTTCAATTTTATCCCCAGTAGAGCCTTTTCTTAAAAAGAAAAGCCTCGGGAAAAGAACATTTTTGCTGCGCAAAAATGAAAACCTTTCCTTTCAAAAAAGGCATTTTCTTGCTAAAAAAAAATTGTTTCAATTTTATCCCCAGTAGAGCCTTTTCTTAAAAAGAAAAGCCTCGGGAAAAGAATTCTTTTGCTCCGCAAAAGAAAAATTTGCAAAATCATTTTCTGATTTTTGTTTCAATTTTATCCCCAGTATATCAAAAAAATTATTCCGTTGAGTATCCATGGAAACACGAAAAGGATTATTATTGTCACTAAGAGGCTTGTGCAATATGCAATGACAAAATTTTTGGCCAGGCGCGGAATTTTTTTTTCTTTCAGCTTGTCTGAAACAAATTCTGCAAAAAATTCAAGCGGGAAAACAATGATTGTCAGGATAATTGCACTGATAACTATTTTTATTATTGTAAGCAAAACAGCTGCTGCCAAATCCAAGGGAGTCAGTGCAAGAATTGCGGGGGGAGTTTGCTTTGCAAGAATGCTTTCCAAAAAGCCAAGATAATAAGGCACGAGGTATAGAAAAATTAATATTATTGTTACTGCCAAATATGTTGTAATTAATGCGCTTTGAATCCAATTAAGGCTGAATTTTTTTGCCAGCTTGTTTTTGAGGAAAAGCGCGGGAATTGCGGCTAAAAAAAGAGGAATTGAAATTATCAGGGCAATCCTGAGCAAATCAATTATGCCAAGAACAATTGGTAAAAAGGCAAGAGCCATAAGTTAATTTAAGGTGGAAACTAATATAAAAATATTATCAAATTAAAAAATAAGGATTATTCGTGAATAGTCAAAAAATTTTGGAAAAAAATTGGAAATGGTGGATTTTTGGCTGAAAATGTTCCAAGAAGAATGAAGCGCTTTTACAGAAACCAAAAAGAAGAAGCTGGTTTCGAGAATTCTGTGGAAAGCTTTGAAAATCCTGAGCCAAAAAAAACTGAAAACGACATCAGGGACCTGATTCTTGAAGACATTGGAGCACAGGAAAAAAAGAATCCAAAAGCAATAGAAATTGCAGTAAGCCAAGTAAACCAATTCAAGGCAAAACACAACAGGCTGCCAAACCTAAACGAATATGACCAGATAGCAGAAAATATTTTTGGCCAGTTAAAAGAAGAGGAAGAATCACAAAAATTTGTTGCAGCACAAGGCAGGGAAATAAAAAGAATTCCGACAACAGCGCAAGGAAACCAGCAGGAAGCACAGCAACCCATGCAACAAGCGCCAAGAAGAGGCAGGACCAAAGCAGAAAGAACGGCTGCAAAAACAGGTTCTGAACAGCTTGAACAAGAACAGCAAACAGAAAACCAAAACGATTTGAAAAAACTTGAAATAAAAGATTTGCTAAAAGAAGAATCAGATGAACTAAAAGAATTCGATGAAAACAAAGAAGAAGAATCCGGCGAAACCGAAGAAGAAAACGAATTTAACCTTTCAGGCCTTGGACGCGAAGAAACCCAAAGCGAAGAAAAATGCCCAAATTGCGGCAAAACAGCAGAAGAAATAATTTTTTGCCCTGAATGCGGAAGCGCTTTCTGCGAACAATGCGCAAAAATTGAAAGAATCGGAAGCGAAAAAAAAATTGTCTGCCCAAAATGCGGCAAAACAACAAAAAAATAACCAATTTTAAAAAAATTACTGGCAAAAATTATCTTCCATTATTTCCCATTCCTTGCCGCTTCTTTTCCAAGCAGCAGTGCAGCGCAAATCACACAAATCCTGCTTATTGACATTTGTTGAAACCCACATTGCCAAATTCACCTGGGCAGCCTTCAAATTGCCAGTAGAAGACCCGGATTCAAGCGAAACAAGCCGAATCCAACTCTCTGACTTCGAAACCGAGCCAACATTAGAAAGCAAACCCTCAACCTTATGCACATTAGCCAAACCAGACTCAGGATTGCACAAAAAAACAATCTGGTCAGAAGAAAAACTCTTTCCATCAACAGGAACCTGAACCGCATTATGAAGAGAAAACAACAAAAAAACAAGGCCAGCATCAGAGCCCGCCACTGCACCAGGAGAATCCGGATCAAAAACATAGCCACCAGAAACAGAACTAGTATTTGCAGAGCCAAAATTATAAATATAAAAAACATAATCATAATTATCCTGAACAGGCTCCATTATGCCAACAATAGTATTTGCCAAAACACCAGCAGTCTTAGTCAATTTTTCATCAACAGCATCGGCAAAATCCTCTTTTATTATTGCAAGCAAATAATCCACTTCCAGAGTATCCTCCAAAGCCTGGCCTTCAACTCTGGGAGTGCTGGTGTTAAAAATCGTTTTAAAAGCAGAAGCAGCATACTCAGAACCATACTGCCTTTTTATCTGGTCAGTAACAGTATTGCCATAACTCATTGAAATAACAAAAAGCACAACGCATAATGCAGAAACAATCAGCAAAAAATAAAGCGCATCAGTAATTGCAGCCTGGCCCCTGCCCCCCATATTCAATGCCAACTAACCACCACCAAAAGCATTGGCTTCACAAAAAACCGTTCCTCAAAAGAAATACTCCCCTGCTTTAAATCTTCAAGCTGCGAAACAGGATACAAGTTTCCAGTTTGATCCTCAAGATAATTTCTTTCCAATGCAACAGGAAAAAAATTCACATTATAAAACTGGGGAATCTCATCAATCGTGTTTGAACAAAAAAAACGTTCATCTTCCGAAGGCGTTTCTGGAGGCAGAAAAAAAATTTCTTTATTAGAAAACGGCAGCCAAGCAGAATTGAAATGCTTTGCATCAGGCGCGCCTGCAAGAGGATTGGAAGACAATTCAACAAGGCCGACAGCAAACTTTATCCTTTTCACGCCGCTCTGGGCCTTTGCACAATTTTCATTGAACTTGTCAAGCCCAGAAACATAAGAATTGCCCTTCATTATTGAAGCCAAATCAAGAACCTCGCGGCTATCATCAAAAAACCTGTTCTTCTGGTCAAAAGCATTCCAGGCAAAAGTAAAAGCATAAAAAAAAATTATAAGCGCAAAAACAAGCGGAATCAGGGAAGGCAAATCATCTCCAATCGGCCCCAAAAAGCCTTTTCGGAGCGCTCGGCTGTTGCCTCGCTTCCAAAAGGCTTGCGAAAAAATGCTTCGCAAAAAGCCTTTTCTTGAAAAGAAAAGCCTTGGGAAAAGAACAATTTGCTGCGCAAATTGATTGCTTCGCAAAAAGCCCTTGCCAAATTTTTTCATATTCACGAGCCTCCGCAACAGGAACTTCCTGTCCTATAACACTCATCAGCAGGCGGGCAGCCCTGAGTTGTTCCAATTGGCTTTGCTTTAAACTGGTCAAAAGCATTTGCAGGAATGCAGAGGCAACTGGAATCGTGGGCTTCAACTTCCGGAATGCAATCATTCTTGATTTTTACTCTTACATCCTGCATATTGCCATAACAAATATTGCTTGTAAAAGAACAGGCAATTACATACAAATAATTTTTTCCCTTGAAAGTTTCTTTAATCAGCATAAAAGAATTAACAGGAACTGTTGCCTGAGGGTCTATTAAAATAGAATCTTTTTTTTGCGTTAAAATATCCTCTTTGCTGTTCCATTCAAAAAGGATTATTTCCGCGTCAATGCCAATGCTTTTAGCAGCAATAACCCTATTTTGTTCGCGCCTGTTTACAATCGAAAAAATCAGGGTGTTGTCTTTATCGGGAATTGTTGTTTCTGGTTCCCGCGAAATTTTCATTGCATAATAGAAATCTTTTGAATCCCCAAAATATTTTATCACTGAAGGAATATTGACAGGGGAAGAAAAGCAAAGCTTGTCGGAATTTGCAATGCCAAGAGCCTGCTCTGCTTTTGCATTGACCATTTGCGTTGCAGAAGAAGCGACAAAAAAATCTGTTAAGCCAAACATGAAATAAGCTACAATTGCAAACAAGGCAGTAACCAAAATCAAGAGATTCATTTTGCTAAGCGTAAATGCAAGCACTCAATCACCTTTTGCAGAAGCCGGAATCTTCACGGCAATAAACGCAAACAGTCGGAAAACTCGAGCTTGTTTCCCTGTTATTAAAATAAAGTATTCCCCTTGGCACAAAATCGCCAAAGTTTTCCAGCAAAACCTTTTTTTCAGAACTCAAATCAAGGCAATCCTGAGAACTGAAAACAGTGTTTGGATTAATGCTTAAGCATTTTTTAAAATAAACCCCTTTCTTTGAATTCGAATACTCCAAAAGCTTGCAAACACTGGCTCCGGAACTGCAATAATCAGCGCACACCCGCGGCATTTCATTATACACAATTTTTATTGTTTCATCTTTTGGATTATAACAATCCTCCCTGAAATCAAGCAACTGGGGGCTTTTCTGGTTAATGACTATTTCAAGCTTGGTTTTCAAGTCCTCAAGCTTTTGTTCAGTTTGCTGCACACACCTCTGGTCATCAAGCGTTGTCATTGCCTTTAAGCCGATAAACAAAACAAAGCTCATGACAATTACTGCAATCAGCAATTCAAAAGGCGCTTCTTCTTGGCCCCGCTTATTCAAAAAACGAAACATGCAATTTTCCCCAAAAATGCAATTTTTCAAAGCAACAAAAAATTGCTTAATTCGAAGTTGTTGGAGTTGTTTTTTTCACAAGCTTCTGGCTCTGCTGGAACATAGGCTTAATCACTGCAATCAAGGCAATCGCAGCAATAACCAGAATCAAAAGCATATACACAGAACTCCACTCGCCCTGCGCTTTTTCTTCCAAAAAAAAACTCTTCATAACAAACCAATAAGAAAAAGACAGAAGAAGTATTTAAAGAATTAGGTTTAGAAAAAAAAGAAAAAATAAAAATAATAAAAAAAAGGAAGGGAAAAATTAAGCCTTCAAAAAATTATTTTAGGCTGTCTTTTTTACTGCGATTACGCAGCAGAGTTGGTCACTCGGTTCAGCTATGCAACTGCAATCAGACCAGAATACATCAGGCATTTTTTCTGATCCCAGTTCCGGATCATACCTTTCAAAATAATCCTCGTCATTGACTCCTTCAGCCATTTTTCGGTCAACATCACAGATTGCGTGCAGAACAACTGTTTTTGCGGCAGTGCCTTTATATGTGACTCTTACCATGCCTGGGCTCGTGTCCCAAAGGTCTGTCTGATTCGCAAAATCTCCTGCTGAAACACAAACTCCTTCTTCAGAAACAATGCCGCCACTTCCTTCAGCTATGCTGCTGCTGTTAATTGAAGTCCCGTTTTTAAAAGTCACTTTTTTGCTTGTTGCAGGAGTGGTTTTTTTTGTTGCAATATCCCTTATAATTGTCTGGCCTTCTTTGCCAGGGTCGTTTTCGCCAATCACGCCAATCTGGCCGATTATTGAAAGAAGCAGAGTCAAAATTACTACTGCTACAACTGCAGCAATAAGCAATTTGAATACGTCAAAAGCCTGGCCTTTTTCATTAAAAAACATTTTTGCACCACCGCTAAAAAAAAAATTTTTGAAATCCATTTTTCTAATTATAATAATTGGTTTCTTATATTTAAAGGTTTTGTCAGGTTTTTTTTAATTCTTTTCCAAAAGAAACAATGCAATAAGGCCTGCAATCCGGGTTTGCGGAATAGGTTTGGAAGCACTGGTAAAAAATAGTTGAAACAATTCCGGCTCTTAGCTCCAAAAACTGGCCTCCTTGCAGGGAAAATGCAGATATGGATGAGGCTTGGAGTTCAATGCATATTTCTTCTATGCCTGCGCTTGAAGCAAGGCTTTTTGCCGAAAAAACCTGGCCTTTTTGGAAAGTCAGGTTTTTCCTTACAACAACCTCGCCATTGGGTGTTTGCACTGCATTGTCAAGGCCGTCAGCCAAAAGCTTTTTGCTGACATCTATTTTCCAGGTTTCCAAATAATTGATTACTGAGAGTATTATTACAAGAATTGCCAGGCCGATTGCAACTGCAATCAAAAGCTTGAAAACGTCAAAAGCCTGGCCTTTTTTATTCACAAGCATTTTTAATCCAGCCCAAAAAATTTTTTATTGTATTCAAATTTATATTGGTGAGTTCTTTTGCGTTAGCAAAAGCCTCTTTTTCCAAGGTTTTTCTCTTTAGAGAAAAAGCTTTTTTTAGGTTCCGCCGAAAAAGTTTCCGACTACAAGATTGGCGGCAATTACTGCTGCCAAAAAAACTCCGACTGCAATTGGCAGTGCAGTTGCAATGTTGATTTTTACGAGCAAGTCATTGTCTTCTTCTATTTTTGTTGTGAAATAACCCATTATTATTACAAGTTCCACTACGTATATGATTACTATTACAAGGAATTGCACTGGGGAAACCATTGTTTTGAATGCTTCAACTGAAATTCCTTTTAGCGGCATGCTGAATCCTGTTTCGGAAACAGATGTGCCGCCGACTCCGCCGATTGTTTCGCTTGAAGCGATTCCTGCAAGGGTAACCATTACGACTTTTTGAAGCGCGGTTGTAACTCCCAAAACAATTGGTGCAATGAAAACAACCATGGTTTGCATCATGGAAACAACATCGCTTATTAAAATTGAAAGCATTTTGTTGACTTTTTCTGAATTGCCCAATTGCAGGGAAAGCGAAATAAGTGTTCTTGCTGCAACATTCACTCCTAATTCGACTGAATCAACAAGAATTTTCATTGAGCTTTGGATAATGTTTGACGGCATGTTTTTCAAAGCGCCGTAGTTTTTGTCAAAAACAGCTTGTTCAAGGGGCATTCCCAATAATTCAATATTGTCAACTGTTTTTCCAAAAACTCGTTGGGAAATCAAAAGATTCGGCAAAAATTTGGTTGTGTGCTTTAATGCTTCTTCCACTGGCTTGTTTTCGCCTAAGCGCGAAGCAAGAATGTACAAGGAATCCTTGAATTCGGATTCCATTTGCATTATTTCAAGCTGGATTTTGCGCTTGTAAATGCTTGAAAAATACATTAAAACAAAAAATGCGATTGCAATTGAAATAATTATTCCAAAAACAAGAATATAAGGAGTGGGATCGTTTTTGGCTTCCATGAAAAATTTTTGCTCTTCCATTGCAAGAATGTCTTTTGCCTGCTGATCTTTTTTGCCTTCTGACCTCAGTTCATTGTATCTTCTGCCCCCGGGTTCAAAAAATTTTTCATCTTCTTTTTCCCTTAAAATTATTTGCTTTGGATTTGGGTCTGAAGGGATTATTTGCTGAGAATCTTTCGGCAAAAAAGCTTTTGGAGGCAGGCCTTGCTGTGAAACAGCGACAGTAATCAGAATTCCTGCAACAAGAATCAGGATAGTGACCATTGTAATGTTTAATCCTGTTTTTCCAATAATCATCTGGCCTTTTTTTGGCAAGCCGGGAAAATTGTCGGGAATTTTTGGCGGAGTGTAAGTGGGGGGCCTTTTTTTTATGACCTGCATTGCAAAAATCAGGGTAATAATTGGAATTCCAATGTTGTAAATTGCAATCAAAACAAGGGGAGTTGCCATTGGAGTTCCTGAAAAAGCGCTTCCAACAGGGAGGATAATAATCAAAATCAGGGGAAGAAGGACTCCGACATAAAAGAGGACAGTTGAAGGCTGTGAAAGATTTCTTGCATATTGCTCCATTTTGTTTTTAATTGATTCCAAAACTGTTTCCATTGTCTTGTCCAATAACTGGTATCTTTTTGCCTCGGTGTTTTCCAAAACGCTTGCCCTTACCATCATCAGGGCGTGCTTGAATTCATCGCTGAATTTTCCCCACCTGTAAGCAAGGTCATCAAGGGCTTCTGACAAAGAATGAAACATGCCAATCTGGGTTTCCCAAAGGATTCTTTTAAAGTCTTCTGCAATTTTTCCCCTGCCGTGCTTTGCGGAAAACTCAACTGCTTTTTCAAGGTTTGGAACAAGCTTCATTGACATTATCATATATCCAACAAGTTCCGGCACATAGCCAAGGGCTTTTGTCTGCTCATCTTTTGCAGCGTTAAGGGGAAAGTTCTGGACATACATTGCAAGGTACAATGCAATTGCAATGAAAGGCACTAAAACATAAATGTAAACAAGAAGGTCCAATTGGATTAAATCCAAAAGAATGTTAAACAAGGGAGAAAAAATAATTCCAATTCCTGCGCCGCAGCCAATTACAATTGCTGCTATCATTACCAGTTTTGTTGCAGCCGAAAGCTCTTCTGCCTTCAAATCCCAGTGCAAAAAATCAATTGCTTCCCTGAATTTGGGAGTAAAAACTGCGCCTTGGCCAAGAGAAGAAAATCTTTTGTAAACTGCCTTGCAAAAACCAACAAACCGCGGGTCTTCCCTTTTCACAAGGCCTTTTTCGCCTTTTTCAAATTCATCCCTGCTTACAATAATTCTTTTGTAAAGTTCGCCCGGAGAAATTTCTGGTTCAAAAAATTCTTCCCCGCGTTTTCCCTTATCATTATCAGCCATAAACATCAACAAAAAAAAACCAAATTATTTTTTTTCTTCCTGCTGCTTTGAAGAAGATTGCACTGTCTCAGGCTTTTTTTTTACAAACCTGGGCAAATAAGTATTCTGCAGCCAGTATTTCCATTTGCCCAAAACCTGGGCATAATCAATTTTTCCATTCTCTTCAATTTCTTCCTGCTTGAAAAGCATTAATTTGTTATTGCAAACAACAGTATTTTCCGCTTCAAGCAGCTTTGGAACATTGTACTTGCGCTTCAATTCAACCAAAAAAGATTTTGAATAACCCCGCATTTTAATGTCTTCCCACATTTCTTTCATTGTCAAGCCGCTTGTCCTGGAAATCTTGGAAAACAATTCTGATTCCTTCAAATTATCCTCCAGCAATTCCAAATTATCTTTTTTTGCATCAAACAGCATAAGGTCAAGCAAACCGCCCTCGCTTTCAGGGTCGCCAACCCAGTGCTTTTTAACTTCAGTGATTTGCACAATTCTTTTTTCCCTTTTCAAAGAGCCTGAAAACCTTATGGGGCGGGCAACAACAACAATATCAGTAGCCTTAAAGCTCGTAGTGGGAACACCCAAATCATTCACAACCCTGTCCCAGACACTATAAGCAGAATCACCATGAATAGTGCCGATTACAATGTTTCCAGCAGCACCAACCCTCATTGCCTCATACAAAACCTTTGCTTCACGGCTCCTGACTTCGCCAATTACCAAAGCAGAATCCCCAAGCCTCAAAGCAGTCCTCAAAGCCTCTTCAGGAGCAACTTCGCTTTCAGTCTTGCTCACAGAAATCGGGCTCCTGGTTTTCAATCTCTGAATGTTAAAGCCAATGTCCTTCAAATAAGGAACAGGAATCTCCATTGTGTCCTCTTGGGTAAGAATCCTATTGTTTTGCACAATTTCAAGAATGCATGCAGTCAGCAAAGAAGTTTTTCCCGAACCCCTGCTGCCAGTAATAAGCGTAGTCGCCTGGCTGTCAATAAAAAAAGAAAGCAAACCAGCAGCCAAAGGATTCAAAGCACCTTTGTCCAAAAGCTGTGGCAAAGTCCAAGGAGTAGTCTTATGAAGCCTAAAAGCAAAAGCAATGCCATCAGGAGCCAAAGGAGGCCCGATTATTGCAGTCCTTGTTTCAATGTCAGGCAAATCAAAATCAAGAACAGGATGCGCTTCATCAAAAGGCCTTCCAGACATAGCCCTTAATTTGCTGACCATGCCTTCAGCCTCTTCATTAGTATACAAAATGTTTGTCTGGCACTGGCCAAATTCCGAATGCACTGCATACAAAGGCCTCTGGCCAATGGGAGAATCAAGATAAACATCAGTGAGATTCCTGTCGGAAAGAAGCACTTCCAAAATCCCATAGCCAACAGTGTATCTTGCAACAATTTCAGCCAATTCCCCGATTTCCTCGTTAGTCAATTCAACCCTGTTTGCCTTTGCAACATCCTTAATCGTGGATTCATAAATTCTTTCAAAATATTTCCTGCTTTTTGAAAGATTGCTCAAAGAAATTTTTCCAGGCTGGTAACCGGCAACAATTTCTTTTGTCTTGCTCATTACAAAATACTGGTTTGGCGGAAGAGAATATTCCGGGGGATTAACAATGTATAACGGCTCGGCTTTGTCAGGATGCCTGAAAATTTGCACACTGGATTTCAAAACACTGTACTCGTCAAGCAATTCCAATTGCTCCATATTCTTGAACAACAGCCTTGAACCAATAAAACTTGGTTTCACCTCTGCTTCAAAAACATTCTTGTAAAGAACAGAAGTATCAGGAACCTCTTTCAGCCTTGTAAGAATATCAAGGCTTTTTTTAATAAGCGCTGTTTCCTCAAAGCCTTTCCTGACATAATCAAGAGTTGCAACAAACGGCTGGGTGCATTTTCCATAAGCAGAACCAGATTCAGACAATTTTGACTTCTCTGCCTTTATTTCCCGCAACAAAGTAAGATAAGAAAGCAAAGGGTCAAAAGCAATCAAATCATGGGTAATCTTCACCATTGTATCATGGCGCATTGAAAAAAACTGTTCACATTCCTTTTCAGGAGACCCCAAATGCCTGTAACTCCAAATGCTTTCCAAATTAAACTTCTGCCTCAAATTAGCAGCTTCGGAAAGCATTTTTGTCTGGTCTTCATCATAAACCCTTTCATAAACCTCTGCACAAATAATAAGGTCTGCTTCAATCTCAGAAAGGACAGCAATAGCATGATACCTGCAATGAAAATCATCAGCCATGCTCGCGCCATAAACACAATTACGGCAGTCAAAAACAAGATGCCTCTTGCCAGCCACTTCCTTTACTACATAATCGCCGACGTCAAAATGCCCAATCTTCATAAACAACACCGCGAAACGTGCAATGAATTAATTGTTTGATTATAAAAAGAATTAAACTTATATAAGAGCCTTTTCTTAAAAAAGAAAAGCCTCGGGAAAAGAACAGTTTTGCTTCGCAAAACTGGAACTTGTTTATAAAAAAATTCAGATTTTTTTTCTCTTTTGCCAAGGGAAAAAAAAAGCCATTAGAAACAAATTTAAATACAAAAAAACAATTGAATATAATAATTAACAGCAATGGATTGGCTTAAAATGAAAAGAATTATTTTTCTTGCAATTGCCCTGATAATTTTTTCTGCAAACGCATCAGCAGAACTAATTACAATAAGCCAAGCAGTCTGCAATACCCCTGACAACAACCAGACTTGGCTTGCGGGAAATACTTATTTTATCAATGCTGATGCCAATGTAGACGTTGTTAATTGCCAATTAACAATAAACGCGGGTGCTGTTGTAAAATTCAAAGCAACTCCTGCAGGAACAACTTATTTGAATGTTACAACCAAAGGAGTTTTGAAAGCGCAGGGAACAAGCGATTCAAGAATTTATTTTACAAGCGAAAACGATTGCTCAGTCGGCACAACCATCACAGGAACAAGCAACGATGCCAACTGCGGAACAGCAGCAGCAAGAGATTACAAATATGCAATTTCTTTTACCACGGCTACTGGTTTTCTTCCTGATACGAATGATTTTTCTTTTTTAACAATTGGTTATGCAAAAACAGGATTTTCCAGTACCACAACAAACATGCTGAACAGCATTCACGATTTGAATGTCCATGATACCAATTGCACTGGAATTGGCAATGGTTCTGGAATTGACTTTTGGTTTGGAAAAATAAAAGATTTTTATAACAACAATGTTTCAAGAAGCCTTGCAGGCGCAGGAATTTTTGTTTTTGGAGAAACAATAACAAATTTTTACAATAACACAATTTCAAACAATACTAGCATTAGTTCATGTGCTGGTGTTAATGTTGGCAGCAGCACAATAACAAATTTTTATAATAACACAATTTCAAACAATACTAATTCGGGCACTGGAGGCGGCTCCGGGGTTTATACTGGCACAAGCGGAACAATAACAAATTTTTATAATAACACAATAACAAACAATTCCGCTTTATTGGGCAAAGGCGCAGGAATATACAACGGGTTCACAATTACAAACATTTACAATAATATTTTCAAAAACAATTCTGCCAAGCAAGGCGGAGCAATTTACAACGAAGGCAGTTATGAAGAAGAATGTACAATTGCAACAATTTCAAATTTGCATAATAACACTTTTTTTGACAACAATGCAAATTCCAGCAGCGGCGGAGCAATTTACAATACAACAATAAATTATGGCGGAACCAAATGCGGGTTCATAAACAACAATTACAACAATATTTTTTCATACAACACAGGAACAGCAATAGCAAATTCAAACGCTTTATTGGATTCAAATTTCAATGCTTTTTATGCAAACGATACAAACACAAGCGGATATACAGAAGGAACCCAAAGCAGTTATTTGGGGCAGACTCCGTTTATTGATGATGCTTCTGACAGAAACTTTTTGTACAACACATACGGAATAAACCAATTACAGGGAAAAGGCAGGTCTGCAACAGGAACAGATTCCTGGTTTCAAGGCAGAACAATTCGTTTTGATAATCGCTTGGACTACAACAGGAGCATTGGCTATCACTACGACCAAAACAGCCCTTACCTAAGCATTACAAGCCCAATCGTAGGCACTTATTCTGGAACTGTTCCAATTGATTTTAATGTTTCAACAAGCAATGGTTTTGCAACAGATATTACATCTGCTATTTTAAAATATTCTGCAACACAAAGCGGAGGCACAAACATTATTTCCCAGGCATTGAATAGTTACACTTGCACTGGGCTTTTTCCAAGCACAACAAAAGACGTCAATTGCACTTATTCCTGGAACACTTCAAGCATGACTGATGGCAATTATTTTTTGTTGGCAACAGCAACTGATGCAAACGGAACAGGCACAAGTGTTCTCGCAAACAGCATCTTGCTTTCAAACGATTCACAAGCACCAGACATGAATAATGATGCGAATACTACTTGGCAAGCAGCAGATGCCAATGTTCGCATATGGTGCAATGACATTGCAAAAGGAAACAATGACATCAACAGCATTGCAATAAACAAAGACAACAACGGCTGGACTTTTTTTTCAAAATCCGCTTTGAGCGTGAAGATTGCGGATCATAACGCATTTTTTTCATCCACTTTAGACCACAATTTACAATATTTTTGCTCCGATTCAATTGGAAACACAACAGATGTCAATAGCGTGCACGTTTATATTGACAAAATTAACCCAATTTTGAATTTGCTTGTTACAAGCATTACAACCAATGGCTTGAATGCACAAATAACTTTTACTGCAACAACACTCTCTGGAATCAAAAAATATTGGATATCAAAAGATAATGGGGCAACTTGGACTAACAACGGAACAAGCACAACATATTCTTTTTCAATTTCTTCAGCAACACAACTGCCATATTCCCAACCAGTTTGGATAAAAGCCACTAATAATGCTGACCAGAATACTACTATTCAAACAGTAACAGTTACTTTTACATCTGCAAGCGGAAACCAAAACGAGTATTGCGGTGATTTACAGTGTAATGCCGAAGAAACTCCTGCAACCTGCCCCATTGACTGTTCAGCCATTTGCGGGGACGGAGCCTGCACCGGTTCAGAAACCATTGACACCTGCCCAGAAGACTGCGCAAGAATCTGCGGGGATGAAATTTGCTCTGCCAGCGAAAATTGTGACGTTTGCACAGAAGACTGCGGACAATGCAACAAACCACTTCCAATCCAAGGAACAATTATCGCACAATTTTTTCAAAACGCAACCCCAAATCAAAAACAAATAACAGAAATTTTAACACAAAACAAATTAGAACACTTAATCCAAAACGCATTAGAAATAATGCCAAACTTTGAAATAACAAGAACCATAATCCTAACACAATTAACAGACTTAAGTTACCAAACCCACATCACAATAACAGTAAAAAACAAAACCAGTTACAAGCTAACCGGCTTGGCAATACTGGAAACAGTGCCAAAAAGCCTCGCACAAACCGCCTCAGAAATCACAAGCAACAACGAACTAATAGTCTTACAAGAAGACCCGGTCTTGGAATTTGTGATAACAGGGCAACTAAGCAAAGAAACAAGTTTTTATTATTTATTAAACAAAAAACTGGAAGACCAAAACATTTTTTTAACTCCAATTGTTCTAAACCAGGCAATAAAAAAAACAACAACCTGCGACAAAGGCTGTGACGACAAAAACCCGTGCACAAAAGACCAATGCATAAACGAAAACTGCGTCTACTTCCTAATACCAGACAACACTCCATGCGGCTACGCACAAAAATGCCGCAAAGGAATCTGCCTCGCATTCCCCACAACAAACTACCAACAACCAATAACAATATTCGGACAACAACCCGGAATAATTATTCTAGCAATAATAATACTCATAACCTGCACAACAATAGGAATTTATTATTACAAAAAAACCCATGGCAAACAAAACAGCCAATAAAAAAAAAGATTACAAGCAAACCTGGATTGTGAACTTATGCAGGAAAAAAACCAAAAAAAATTTGAAAAAGAAAAATGGCAAAAAAACAAGGAAAAAAACAGTTCTTTGCTTTTTGGCTTCAAAATAGATAATTCCGATGCAGTGAAAACAGGCAGGTTCCTTGTTTTTTTTATAATAACTTATTTGGCGCTTTCCTTGATTGTATCCCTGATTCCCATTATAACAATTGAAAGCGGGATTGCAAATGCAGAGCTTGGCATTGTTTCAATTTTTGGCCTGCAGGGAAATGTCGCAGTGCAGGAAACAGCGCTGATTAATCTGGGCAATGGCGCAACAATTCAAATTTCTGAATTGTGCACTGGGATTCAGGAATTGCTGATTCTTGTTTCTGCAATAATCGCAAGCATTGGCATTGCATGGAAAAAAAGAATAATCGGGGCAGTTCTGGGCGCAGTTATTGCAGTGCTGTTCAATTTTTTCAGAATCACTGCAACAATTCTGGTAATTGCTTCAACAAAAGACCTTGGCACAATAGAATTTACGCATAACATTTTATTCAGGGTTTTTTTGTTTGCAACAATTGCGGTTGCATACATTGCCTGGTTCCAATGGGCAATAAAAACAGGGAAATAGCAAATTTGCGCTGCCAAATTTTTTGCATCTGCCCAATTTAAATATGAGTTTAATTTTAAATTGTATTGAATTCTATTATTTACTATTATTAATATAAAAATAACAAATATAATAATGGGGAATTTTAATGGGAATCGGAGAGCGTTTGTCAGGCTTTTATGTTGCGCTTGAAGACAAATGGTTCGGCGCTTTAGACTGGCTTGATGCAAAAGGAATTCCTGTTTATAAATACAGCGATTTTTTGGAAAACCATGGCATTCCAAGTTTTCCGTTTACAATCGGATTAATAGTGCTGGCAATATTCCTGGTTTACGGGCTTTTTTTTGTAGGAAACACTATTAACCCGAGTATTACTGTCAGTGTTTCAAACCAGTTTGAAGAAACTGTTTCCGGGGCAAAAATTACTGTTAAAAATTCCCAGGGCATTGAAATAACAAGCCAAACAATTGCAAGCGGAAGCATTATCCAATTGCAGGGAATCCAGATTGGAAGCGTATTGACTGTTTATGGCGAAAAAGAAGGCTATTCCCCTTCCTCAAAAGAAATTGAAATTACAAAAGAGCAAAACAATGTTTCCCTTGTGCTTGAGCAGATAATGCAGATGATTGATGCAAAAATTCTTTTGCAGGACGAAAAAAGCAATGACCCTGTAAAAAGCGCAAGAGTAACTGCAACATACAGGAATATTACAAGGGAAGCAACATCAAATTCTTCCGGGCTTGCAGTATTATCCCAATTGCCTGAAGCAACAGACATTGCAATTGAAATAGTTTCAGATGCATATGAAACAATTTCCAATACGTTCAAATTTTCAAAAGACGAAACAAAAACAATTTTGTTAAGCCCAAAAAGCGTTTCGCTGAGCGGAAAAAGCAGGCTCGTGCTTACAATAAAAGACGAACAGGGAAATCTTGTAAAGGATGCTGAAATAATAATCAGGGACAAAAGCAATGATTC
>JAGVNX010000026.1 GCA_020053055.1 Candidatus Iainarchaeum sp. | reverse complement strand
TTAGCCCCGGAGAGATTCGGACTCCCGTTCTCGGGTTTCTTTTCGCCTGAAGAACTAATTATTTTTTGTATGGAAAATTATTAAAGCAATTGTTTATGGCTTTTTGAATTTTTTGTGCAGTGCTTGCAAAAAGCAGTCTATTTGAGCAATGCTTTCAAAAAATTTTTTTCTCCTGAAAAAGAAAACATAGCCAATTCCAAAAAGAGCTGCAAAAACATGGCTGCCATAATCGGAAATCGCGTTTTTTTCCACTGACTTATTTTGTTCAAAGGATTGTTTTTGCACAACTGTTTCTTCAAGATTTTGTTCGAGTTGTTTTTGTTTTTCGGGATTTTTTTCAAAGATTGCCTGCTGGATTCCAACTTGAAGTTCTTGCTGCTTGGCTTCAAAATTTTGTTGGGTTGAAAAAAGCGCGCTGTTAAGCATTGCAAAAACAATTAGTGCAAAAACAATTGAAAATCCAAAGGCAATGACAAATTTTTTTGGAGATGCAAAAAAAGCACCCGTTATGAGGGAAAGAATTCCTGCACTTGCCCCAACTACGCTTGAACTGGGATTTGTGAAAACAAAAAAAATTGCTGTGAGGATTCCGGAAGCAAAGAAAACAATAAGCATATCAAGCGAGGATAATGCCAGTTCAAAAGCAATTCCAAAGGCCAAAAGAGTCAACGCATTTGAAAGCAGGTGGTTCGGTCCAATGTGAATGAATTCGTAAATAATAATGTTCCAGGGCTGTGAAAAGCTGAAACTTGAATTTTGAATTGTGCTTTGGGGGAGGTAAAAATTGCTTGAAAGCAGAAAAAACACCCCTATTGCAAGAAGAAATATTGCAAGGGTTGCCTTTGCCCTGAACAAAAAGCCTGGTAATTTTTTGAATTCCATTCTAAGAGGAAAACCCAAAAAACTTTTAAAAACACGCTAATAGGATTATTATAATAATTTGCCAGTATAAATTTTAATCAAAGCCATTGTTATATACGGGCGAGTAGCTCAGTCTGGTGGAGCACACGACTGATAATCGTGCGGTCGCGAGTTCAAATCTCGCCTTGCCCAATCTGCTCTTTTCTTTATTTTGAAAGGAAATGGGCATAAATTTAGGCATATAAGAAAGAGTCCACAAAAGGTGCGAATTATAAAAATGAAATTTTGTCCGAATTGCGCTGGCATGGAAATTTTCAGGAATAATTCCGGGATTGAACAGTGCAAGAGATGCAATTTTATGGGGGAAATGCGCGAAGGCAGCATTGATGAAATAAATTCTGCCAGGAAGAAAATAATGATAACCAGGAGCCAGTCTGCCGCGGAAACAAAGCCAAGCCAAAGCGCAAACCCGCTGATAACAAACAAAGAGCTTAACCAAAGGCTTGAAAAATTAAAAGAAAAAAAGCCGGAAGGATTTGAAGAAATATAATTGCGGGTTTATTTGCCGACATTGTCCCAGACATCTACAAAATTGTCAACCAGTTCGTCAAAAAAGCTTTTTTTGTATTCGCGCAAAATGCTTGCTACCTGTTCCGAATTGATTACTTTGTAAAAAATTTTTCGCCCCTTGCGTTTTTTTTCAATCAAGCCCGCTTTAACAAGCTTGTCCAAGTGCCAGGAAATCGTGGATGGGCTCAAGCCAAGCGCTTCTGCTATGCGCGTATTGTTTGCCCTTTTTTTGGTAAGCAGAAAAATCATTATTTTGCGGAGGCTTTCCTGTCTTAACAAGGACATTGTGGATTGGGCTTCGCCAAGTTGCGGTCCCGCAACAGAATAATAGCGCGTGAATTTTCCATTTTTTTCAATCCGAATGATTTGTTTTTTTGCAAGATAGCCCAAATGATACTGCAAGCTGCCTACTGCAAGGCCTGTTCTTCTCTGCACTTCCCTAAAATGCAGGCCCGGATTTTGTTCAATGAGATTGTAAATTCTTTGTCTTGTGTCCAAAAAAAGCGCTTCCTGCTTGCCAGAATAATCTTCCATCAAAGCACCTATTTTTTTAAAATTGCCAGCAAAAGAAGAACCATTATTATAAGTTCAACTATGCCTTGCGCAGGAATGCTGAAAAATAATCCCGGGCTGATAAACTGGTCAATTAATTGGAGAAGCCATTTTGCCATGAAAATAAAGAAAGCGGCTGCAACAAACAGCAATCTGGCGGATTTTTTCCGCATATATGCTGCTAATGCTATTGCAAAAATTATAATTGAAATTATAAAAACAAGCAGGACTACGGGCAATGACAAAACCTCTGCTATTCCTGTCAACGGCCTTAAAAAATCCCAAAAATTTTCCATGAAAAAACCTCCTGATTTGAGTTTAATTTCAATTATAATAGGATTAAAGGCAATAAAAAACTTGCCTTTGCAGAAAAATCGTTTAAAAAAATAAGGAAAAGGGCAAAAAAAATTGAGGTGAAACAAAAATGGTTTTTTGCCTTTTCAAAAACATTTCATATATACTCCTGTTTCCTGTTTATAAAGCATTTTTGGTACAAACAAAAAATAGTACAAAAATTGGAAACAAAGCGCTTTTTCATTGTTTGATTAATTGTACTAAAACTTGCCTTTGCCTTGGGCCGTCAAATTCCGAGAAAAAAATTCCGCCCCAAGAGCCAAGCTGCAATTTTCCATCAGAAACAATAAGTGTTTGATTATTGCCAATCAAGGCGCTTTTAATATGGGCATCAGAGTTTCCTTCAGAATGAGAATAATTTTCATTCTCAGGAACAATTGCCCCAAGCCTGTTTAGAATGTCGGACTTCACATCAGGATCAGCATTCTCATTAATTGTAATGCCTGCTGTTGTGTGAGGGCAATAAACAACGCAAATTCCTTCTTTTATTTTTGATTTTGAAACAATTGCCTGGATTTCTGAAGTGATATCAATCAATTCGTTTCTTTTTGAGGTTTTAATTTTAATGCATTCCATAAAATCACTTGGTTTTTTCTTCAATAATGCGCTTTATTTCCCTTGGTTCTGCTTTTCCTTTGGATTCGCGCATTGCAAGGCCAACCAAAAAGTTGAGGGATTTTTCATTGCCTGCCTTGAGGTCTGCAACTGCTTTTGGATTTGCAGAAAGAACTTTTTCCACTATTTTTTCAACTTCTCCCGAAGAAGCTTCCTTGAAAAGGCAGTTTTCCTTTATAAAATCAAGAGGGTTTTTTCCCTTTGTAATGTGTGCAATTGCCGCTTCTTTCAGTGCCTTTTCATTAATCCTGTTTTGTTCAAACAATGCGAGCAATTCCTTTAACTGGGAAACATTTAATCTGGGAGCCATTTCTTCAGGTTCCTTGTTTTCATAATGTGCAATTGAAACAAATACCCCGGAAACAAAAAAATTTGCAGTTTTTGCTGAACTTGCTTTTGCAAATTCTTCAAACAAGTCGCTTAAAAACTTGCTTCCTGAAATGACCTTTGCATCATACTCTGAAATTCCAAACTCTTTTGCAAGCCTTTTTGCCTTGTCAGAGTGCAATTCAGGCAGAGACTTTCTGATTGCATCAATTTTCTTTTTTGTTAGCTCAAAAGCAACCAAATCCCCTTCAAAAATATATCCATAATCCTCTTCTGTTTCCTTTTTGCGCAAGGATTTTGTGGAAAGATTTTTTTCATCAAAGCCGCGTGTTTCCCTGACAATCTGCTTTCCTTGCTTTACAAGTTCAAGCTGGCGCTTTGCTTCAAACTCCAATGCTTTTTCAACGTTTCTTTTTCCTGTAACGTTTTTTATTTCAGCACGCTCGTTTCCAACAACTGAAAGATTGCAATCCGCTTTCAAAGTGCCGTTTTCAAAATCAAAAACATCAAGATAAGAAAGAATCATTGTCAATTGGTCAAGAAACTCGCGCGCTTCCTGCGGAGACGCCATGTCTGGCTCTGTAACAATCTCTATCAATGGGATTCCTGAACGGTTATAATTAACAAGGCAGTAACTGCTTGAAAGCAAGCCGGATTCGTGCACAAGGGCAGCCGGGTCTTCCTCCAAATGAACCCGCCTTATGCAAATTTTTTTTCCGGAAGACAGTTCAATAAAGCCCTGGGAACCAATCGGAATTTCGTATTGCGTAATCTGAAAATTTTTGCTCATGTCGGGATAAAAATAGGTTTTTCTGCTGAAAAAAAATTTTTCATTGATTTTGCAGTTCAAAGCAAGGGCAACTTTCAGCGCATAGTCAAGGGCTTTTTTGTTCAAAACAGGCTTGCTGCCGGGCATTCCCAGGCAGATTTCACAGCACGCAGAATTCGGCTCTTCTGTTTCCGGCTTTGTGGGGCAGGAACAAAAAAGCTTTGAATAAGTATCCAATTGCACATGGCATTCAAGCCCAATCATTATTTTCCCGCCTGTCAGACTTCCACCTTCAGCAAATCATTTGCCTTGATTATTTTTCCGGAAAATTTTTTTGAAACAATTCCCTTCAAATCAAGGTTTTCGGTTTCGGGATACAAATGGGAAAGCATCAAAGATTTTGCATTCGACTGGCTTGCGATTTGCGCACATTCCTCGGGAGACAAATGCCCGTCTGTCTTTTGCCGTGTTGAAGAGCATTCAAGAACCATCAAATCAGCTTCTTTTCCCAAATCAACAAGGGCATCACAGTATTCAGAATCTCCGGAATACATTATTGCTTTTCCTTCTGATTCAATCCTGAAGCCAATTGCACTGCCATCACTGTGCTTAACCGGCTTTGTTTTCACAACAAAATTGAAAATCTGCAATTTGTCATAGCCAATCTCTGTGACCTTTATCGGAAAAGGAAGCAATACAAAGGAAGGAAATGCCTTTGTAAGATTGGAGAAAAACTCGCCAAAACCCGCAGGCCCAAAAAGGTTCAATTGGTTTGAAACAGACATTTTTTTCAAAACAGCAACCTTCCTGTGAAACAAAAAGCCAACCAAATCCGCTACATGATCAGGATGCGAAAAATGTGAAAAGCAAATGGCACTGATATCCAAAGGATTTTCTATCTTCTGAAGATTTTTGAAACAGCCAAAACCAAGGTCCAGCAAAAGCTTATTAGGGCCCGATTCAATCAGGTAACCGCTTGTTGCCCTTTCTGCGCTTGAAACAACGCTTCCAGAGCCGAGAACAGTCAGATTCATTGAGATTCCTCCAGAACAGAAGCAACTTTGAAAAGAATTTGTTCTTTCAAGTGGCCAGCAGTAAGCATTATGCCGACAGGCATTTTTTGTGAAAATCCCGCATTAATGCTGATATGCGGCAGACCTGCAATATTTGACGGCACAGTGCACAAATCCATTGCATATTGTTCAATAGGGGAAAGCTTTTCAATTTCAAAAAATTTTGGCGCGATAACGGGCATTGTAGGATTAACTAAAACATCAAATTCTTTGAAAGCAAGCTTGAATTCATTAATCAGTTTTGTCCTTGCTTTCATTGCCCTCAAATAGTATGCATCCCTGAAGCCCGACATTCTTGCAAAAGTTCCAAGCAAAATCCTGCGCTTTGCCTCTTCGCCAAAATTATTGCTCCTCACTTTTGAAAAATATTCGTTGAAAGAACCTGAAAGATTTTCATGCGCGCCATAGCGCATTCCACAGTATTTTGCAAGATTAGTGGAAGATTCTGCCATTGCAATCAGGTAATAAGCCGGAATTGCATATTTTGCATTCAAAGGCAGGGAAATTTCCCTTATTTTTGCGCCTGATTTTTCAAGCTTTTTTATTGAAGCCCAGGCAATTTTTGAAACATCGGGATTGATTCCTTCCCCAAAAAATTCTTTTATGACGCCAATCTTCATTCCCTTTGCAGAAGCTTCTGGAGAAAAAGAAATTTTTTCATTCAAGGAAGTAGAGTCTTTTTCATCGTGGCCGGAAATTGTTTCAAGCAGAAGCGCTGAATCGGCAACGGTTTTTCCCATGCTGCCGATTTTGTCCAGAGAATTTGCATAATCAATCAGGCCAAACCTTGAAACCAGGCCATAAGTCGGGGTAAAGCCCGCAACACCGCAAAAGCTTGCTGGGCAGGCAATGCTGCCGCCAGTGCTTTCAGCAATGGAAACATGTGTAAAATCAGCAAAAGCCGTTATTCCCGCGCTTCCACCTGAACTTCCGCCACAGCTTCTTTCAGAATCAAGCGGGTTTCTTGGCGCCTTGAATCCAAGGCCCGTGTTTGTTGAAAAAGTCCCAAAGCCAAATTCGTCCTGCGAAGTTTTGCCAATAATAATTGCTCCCTCGGCCTTTGCTTTTAAAACAACAGTGGCATCAAAAGTTGGAAAATAGCCTTCAAGAATTTTGCTTCCAGCTCTTGATTCAACGCCTTTTACGCAGATGCAATCCTTGACACTCACAGGAACGCCAAAAAGCCTTCCAACTTGTTTTCCTGCTTTGATTTTTGCTTTCAGCTCTCTCGCCTGATGCAAAGCCAAGTCTTTTGAAACGGAATTGAAAAAGTTGCAATTTTCTGCCTTTAAAATCTTGTCCAATATTTTGTGCGTGTTTTCTTCTAAGTCTATGTTTCCTGTTTTTGCCTGTGCAGCAAATTCGGAAACGCTTTGTGTTTTCATTCAACCACTTTTGGCCCGAGGAAATAGCCGCGCTTTGAATGCTTTGTGTTTGAAAGGGCTTGTTCCTGTGAAAGGCATTTTTCTGCCTTGTCTTCGCGGAAAACATTTTTCAATTGAATGGGCTGGAAGCTTGGTTCTTCCTTTAAATCCGGAATTTCGTCCAGCATTGAAAAAGCGTCTAAAATCGCCTGCATTTGCGGCAAAAATTTTTTTATTTCAGGTTCTGCCAGATTCAAGCGGGCGTTTGCTGCAACCCGCAGCAAGAGTTCCTTGTCTATTTTCGCCTTTGCCATAATAATCAATAAAATAATTGCAAAAAATTGTTAAAATAATTGGAATGGAAAGATTTAAAGGAAGGAAAACAAAGTGATTTGTATGTACAAATCAAAAGGGCGCGGAAACCCAGTTTTGAGACGGGCAAAATACACAAGGCTGCTTAAGTCAGGCGCAAGGACAAACAGGAAAACTGGGCATGAAGAACAGATGTTCCGCGCTTATTTAAGAGACAGGGTCAAAGCTGACGATCCGACAATCAGGCAACATATGCTCAAAAGCGGAATACCTGATAATGAAAGAGAAAAACTGCAAAATGTGCCAACAGCGCATCAAGCAAGGGCAGAAAGAAGGCTTGCAAAAATAAGAAGGGTTTCTATACTTGAAGAATTAAAAGAAGCCAAAAAGCACATTGGCTTGCCTGAAAGTTTAATCCCTGAAATTGCAAAAATAATATTTGAAAACAAAATCCCAATGGAAAATGTTCATGCCTATTATAAAAAAAGAAACAGTCAAACCTGGCAGCATCAGATGAACAAATTTGGAAGGATTTTTTAAAATATTCAATCCAACGGGCGAGGCTTTTTTACAACAGATAAAAAAATTAAAAAATTTTATTTTTCAAGGTCTATTTTTAGCTTCAATTCTTTTAATTGTTTTTGCGAAACTTCGCTTGGGCTGTCATCCATTAATGAAAAGCAAGACTTGTTTTTTGGGAATGCTATTACTTCCCTTATTGAATCTGCTCCGCACATTATTGCAGCAAGCCTGTCTATGCCAAAAGCAATGCCTCCGTGCGGAGGAGCACCGTATTTGAATGCTGTCAGCATGTGCCCGAATTTTTTTTCTGCTTCTTCTTCGGAAATCCCAAGGGCTTTGAACATTCTGGCTTGCAATTCTCTTCTGTGAATCCTGATGCTTCCGCCGCCAATTTCGCTTCCATTCAAAACACAGTCATATGCCTTTGATTTTGCTTTTAGGGGGGAAGTTTCAAGCAAATCAGCATCAGAATCAGCCGGGGAAGTGAACGGGTGGTGCATTGCAACGAGTTTTTGCTCTTCTTCGCTGAATTCAAACAATGGAAATTCTGCAATCCACAAGAAAGAAAATTTTTTTTTGTCAATCAAGCCGAGTTTTTCAGCTGCCTTTAAGCGCACTGCCCCCAAGGCAGTGCAGCAGGTGCGCCATTCATCGGCAATCAAAAGAATCAAATCATTTTCTTTTGCCCCAGTTTTTTCCAAAACCGCTTTCACATGGCTCGGCTTTAAGAATTTTGCAATCTGCGATTCCAAAGAATTCCCTTTTACTTCAAGGGCAACAAGGCCCTTTGCCCTGAATGCTTTTGCAGCATCAAGAAAATCAGACAAGTCTTTTTTTGAAAAATTCGGCTTTTGGGCAACAATTGCCTTCAGGCAACCGCCTTTTTTTATTATGGAATTAAAAATTTCAAATTCTGTATCGGCAAGCTCTTTTGTCAGGTCAACGAATTTCAATTCAAATCTTGTATCGGGCTTGTCGCTTCCATAAAAATTCATTGCATTATCAAAAGTTATTCTTGGAAAAGGAATTTTTATTTCAACACCAAGAACTTTTTTGAAAACCTCTTTAAGGCATCTTTCCAATAAATCATAAATGTCTTCAGGTTCTATAAAAGACATTTCAAGGTCAAGCTGTGTGAATTCCGGCTGCCTGTCAGCCCTTAAGTCTTCATCCCTGAAACACCTGACAATCTGAAAATACCTGTCAAAGCCGGAAACCATTAGCAATTGCTTGAACTGTTGCGGGCTTTGGGGCAAAGCAAAAAATTTTCCGGGAAACATCCTGCTTGGCACCAAGTAATCCCTTGAACCTTCAGGAGTGGATTTCGCCAGAACCGGAGTTTCAATTTCAATAAAATTTTCTTTGTCAAAAAAATCCCTGACAGCCTTGATTAGCCTATGCCTCAAAACAAAATTTTTCTGCATTTCAGGCCTGCGCAAATCCAAATACCTGTATTTCAGCCTCACATCCTCGCCTGCAAGCAAATGAGAATCAATTTCAACGGGCAGAGGCTGTTCAGCAGAATTCAAAATTTTTAGTTTTGACGCTTCAATTTCAATATTGCCAGTCTTAACCTTCTTATTCTCAGTTCCTTTCGGCCTTTTTGAAACCTTTCCCTCTATTTCCACGACAAATTCTTTTCCAAGCGCCTTTGCAAGCCCGTGGGTTTCCTCGCTTATCTTCTGATTGAAAACAACCTGTGTAAACCCGTATCTGTCCCTAAGGTCAATGAAAATAAGCGGACCATGGTCTCTTCTTGTTGAAACCCAGCCCTGCAAACAAACTTTTTTTCCAATTTGCTTTTCAGCCAATTCACCGCAAGTATTAGTTCTGCGCATTTTTTTCACTTAAAAAGAATTGGCAGATATTGTTTAAAAAGCATTCTTTGCAATCTGGCTTCTTCCTGCAGAAGCGCTTGGCATGCTCAACAATAAGAGCATGAAACTCCTTAAAAATATCCAAATCAGAAGGCAATTGGAATTCAAAAAAATTTTGCGCTTCTCCATAGCTTGTTTTTTGAAAAGCAAAAAAATTCTGCAACAATCTCTTTGTATAAGCATCAACAACAAAAACAGGCTTTCCAGCAGCATACAAAATAATTGAATCGGCTGTTTCATTCCCTATTCCGTGCAGGGAAAGAAGCTCGGCACGCAACTCCCGCGCCTGCTTTTCAAACAATTTTTCAACTTTGCAGGAATAATTTTTTTGCAAATATTTTGCAAACAAAACCAGTTTTTTTGCTTTCTGATTGTAATAACCGCTTGGACGGATTAATTCAGCAAGCGCTTTCTGTTTTGCATTTGCAATTTTTTTACAATCAAGCATTTCTGCCTTGTTCAAATTAACAATTGCCTTTTCCACGTTTTTCCAATTAGTGTTCTGCGCCAAAATAGCGCCAATAGCAACTTCAAACTTCTGGTTTTCAGCCAAGCGCTTTCTCGGCTTGTATGTTGGGGACAATTCGCCCGCATCAGTGACAGGCCACCAGTTTTGCCTGCCGTAAAAAGAAAGCATTTTTTTGTAAACCTGCAATAAATTCATGAAAAGAAATTGCAGGAAAAGCCTTTTAATAACCTGTTATTAATAAGTTAATAAGGTGTTTTTCTGGCTAAAATGCTGAGTGTCGAGATTGATGAAAGGTTTGCAAAGGCAATTGACAAGGTTATTGAGCAAACCGGCGCTTATTCTTCAAGAAGCGAGTTTTTGAAAGACTCCATTAGAAAAAATTTTGAGGAAATGCTCAAAATGGATGCTGATTTGCGGAGCATTCATGAAGGAGCAAAAAAACTTGCCGAAATAGCAAAATCGCGCGGATATAAGGGCGGGTTGTTGACAAGAAAAGAAAAAGACAAAATTGCAAGGGAATGGCTTAAAGAGAAAGGGTTTACCTAAAAATCAGCAGGCAAAAATATTTTAATAAACGCGCATATTTTTTCAAAATCTTTTATGTTAAAAGTAACTATGCAGTCACAACTATGTTTTATTGCAATTGCTGCGTGGGCAGCATCCGAAGAATGCAGCCCTTTTTGCTTAAAGCGCCAAGTATTCAAATTTTCTTTTTCTTCAATAATTTCTAAGCGCATGCCCTTTTGTTTGAAAAAAGCAAGAACATCCTCGGGCCGCATATAACAAATTTTTTCGACTTCTCGGAAAAACAATTCCGATAAAACCAAAATATCTCCGCGCTTTTTAACCTCGTTGAAAAACAATCTCGCCTCAATAAAAAGTGGCCTGACTCTGCCATTAATCTCTTCGTTCACAACAGAAATGAAAACATTTGAATCAAGATAAACGCGTTTCATGCAGCAATTCGGCTTTGCAATGGATTATAAAAATGCTTATTGATTCGACAGAAAGCGAAACAAAGAATCAAAAGAATTCCTGAATCATTACCTTTTTGCAGAATTCCAGAGCACTTTAAAGTATGCTCTGAAAGAATCAGAAACATCCTTGCTTTCAATTAGCAGTGCTGAGGGCGTTTTTGCCCAGATTGCAATAAGCATTCTGTCAGAGTAAACATTTATTGCAGCAGGAGTCATGAAGCTTGAGGGAAAATATCTCACTTCCGTTCTTTGTTCTTTAGCCCTTGCCTTTCCAATAGTGGCCTTATATTCTTCTCCAACAATTATTTTTACAGGAATTTTTTTTCTTACTCTTTCCTGGTGAAATTTATTTATAAAGCGGAAGAAACGCGGAAAAACATCAGGCTCAGGGCAAACACTATAAATCAAATACTCATCTTTTGGCCCGGAAGACTGCAAAATATCGTCAAAAGCGCTTTTCATCCCGTTCCAGCCCTCGAATAATCTTGCAGAACTGTGTTTTTCCGCAACATTCATTTTTGCATAAAGCTTGGGCATAAGGGACTGCACATTGTCCATCTGCAAGTGCAAATTTTTCTCCTGTTTTTTCAAATAATCAAGCAATCGTTCAGGAGAGCCCGCTTCAAAATTCTTCACATTGTTCTTTATTATATAACTCACCAAGCCCTTGTCAATAAGCGAATCAAGGCAGAAATAAACAGCAGATTTCTGAATTTGCACTCTCCTAATCAACGGGCCTGCAGTGGTGCTTCCCAATTCAAGCAGGGCGAGGTAAACCCTCGCCTCTCCTTTTGTAAGGCCGATTCTCTCCAGGTAAGAAAAATTCATAAGGAAAATATGCAGCGAAATTATTAAATAGTTCTCCATTTACTGGACTACTTTATTTTTTATTAAACAAGGGCAGAAGATATGTAAGGGGTGCGCTTATGAAAAAAACTAGTATAATAATAGTCATTGCTGTTCTGCTTTTGATTTTATTTGCGGGCTGCGCTAACCAGCCAACTCAGGAGGATAACAAAATTAAGACTTCCGTAAGGCTTCCGATTTCTGTCTGGAATGCCTGGTTTGGCAGCTTTGCCGCTGCAGAGGCAAAAGGGTATTTTGCAGAAGAAAACCTCGATGTCAAAATAAATCTCGGCAGTCCTGAATTAAACCCGGTTAAAATGGTTGTTTCAGGAGCAGACGATTTTGGCGTACTAGGAGGGCCTGACACTTTGCTTGTTGCGCGTTCCAAAGGCGCACCCATTGTTGCAATTGCTGTTTTGCAGCACGACAAGACTTTTCCCTGCATAATGTCATTAAAAAATTCCGGCATTACAAAAGTTTCCGACCTTGAAGGGAAAAAAATCGGTTTTTTTTATGGGCATATTTCAACAGACATTATTCATGCATTATTGAAACAGGAAGGAGTAAAAAATTACAAGGAGGTTGATGTAGGCGGATATAATTTCACTCCGCTTGTTTCAGGGCAGGTTGATGCAGAATGGTGCTTTATAACAGATGCAGTCTTAAACCTCAAGCACGAGGGAATTGAAGTAAATGTAATCAGTCCTCAGGATTATGGAATGATTGTTGATACACAGACAATTTTTACGACTGAAAAAATGATTAAGGAGAGTCCTGAAAAAGTCGAAAAATTCCTCAGGGCAACTTTAGAGGGAATTAAATTTTCATTGGAAAATACCGAGGAAACAATTGGTTTTCTTGCAAAAAAAGAAAGCAATTTAGTCCCGGAAATTGAAAGGGAAAGGTTTGCTTTGATTAATCTGGCTGCGGATAACAAGAATTCAAAAAAGTTCGGCCTTGGCTATATGAACAGGGAGATTTTTGAGCGAGCATACAAAAGAATGTCAGACAATGGCCTGATTGAGAAGCCGTTTGATGTCAGCGAGGCATACACTACCCAATTTTTGGACAAAATCAACGGAAAGTGATTCAATGATTGCAATGAAAAATATCTCAAAGACATTTGAAGAAAATTCTTTGCATGCCCTGAGAGATGTTTCTTTTGAAATAAACAAGGGAGAATTTGTTGCGGTTGTGGGGCCGAGCGGCTGCGGAAAAACAACCCTGCTTAAAATAATTGCAGGCTTGCTCGAGCCGAGCAATGGCACAATTGAATTTTCAAAGGAAAACCCTTCAATTGGATTTGTGTTCCAGAAGCCCAATCTGCTTGATTGGAGAAGTGTCCAGGAAAATGTACAATTGCCTCTTGAACTTAACGACAGGAAAAAAAGCGTAAAGAAAATCCTGGAACTTGTCGAAATGGAAAAATTCAGGGATTTCCTGCCAAACCAATTGTCAGGAGGAATGCAGCAGAGGGTTGCAATTGCGCGCGCCCTTGCAATAAACCCAGATGTTTTGCTGATGGATGAACCTTTTTCCTCACTTGATGATTTTTCAAGGGAGGATTTGAATATTGTTCTCAACAATATTTGGGAAAAAACAAAAAAAACAGTTGTTTTTGTAACACACAATTTGGAGGAAGCAATTTTTTTGGCGGACAAGATAATTGTTCTGGGAGAAAGGCCCGCCAATGTCAAAGCAGTTCTTCCTGTTTCAATTCCAAGGCCAAGAAAACCAGAAGTAAAGCACACAGCGGAGTTTCAGGGGTACAAGAGATGGATAAAAGCAACTCTTTCGGCCTGAAAACAATAATTTTTCCCGCAATTATCCTTGCTCTTTTTTTTGCAAGCTGGGAATTAGGGGTAAAACTTTTTGGCGTCAATAAAATTATCCTGCCTGCCCCTTCAGAAATCCTGGTTGCAGCATTAGCAAAGCCGGAATATCTTTTTCCAAATCTTTTGGTTACTGCAACAGAGTCATTTTTTGGCTTTCTTCTGGGTGGAATATTGGCACTTGCTGTTGCAATCGCCTTTGTTTATTCCAGGAATGCAAAAAATGCATTGTATCCTTTCGCAATAGCATTAAAAGCAACTCCTTTGATTGCAATTGCGCCTTTGATTGTCCTGTGGTTTGGAAACTCAATGCTGCCAATGATAATAATGTCTGCATTAATCGCTTTTTTCCCGATTCTGGTTAATTGTGTTGATGGCTTTGAATTAGTGGAAAAAGAAAAAAAGGAATTGTTCAAAATTTTTGGCGCAGGCAAATTTTCAGAATTTTTTAAGCTGCGCCTGCCTACGGCAATGCCTTTGATTTTTTCTTCGCTAAAAATCGCTTCAACTCTTGCAGTCGTAGGCGCAATAATAGGCGAATTCACTGGCTCTGGCGCAGGGCTTGGCTTTGTAATAGTGAATGCTTCCTATTACCTTGACACTCCACTGATGTTTGCAGCAATAATACTAACGTCAATTTGGGGAATCTGCTTTTTTGAAGCAATTGCACTGCTTGAAAGAAAAACAATTTTTTTTCAGAAGCTGACAACAAGATAATCAAAAAAATTCCTGCAGCATTTTTTGCGGGCTTTCTTCAAGGGATTTTGCAGGAATTCCCAGGCGCCTTTGCACATATCCCGCGAATTCCCTTGCATGGCCGTGCATTGTAAAAACCTGCTTTGGCTTTGCCGTGCGCACATATTCAAGCAGTTGGTCAAAATCCGCGTGGTCTGACAATGGGAAAATTTTGCTGTAATTTCCGCGGTTCTGCCAGCCGGTTGCAAAAGCAGAAAAGATTTTTTTGCGGAGAGTGTGTTCAAGCACATTTAACAATTCGTATTTTGCAAGCGATGGGGGCATTATCAGGACATTTGAGTCTTTCAGGTTGTGGTCAAGCTTGATATATTCCCCGAGCTTTACTCCAAATTGTTCGTATACCTTGTTGTTTTTGAAAATGCTTTCATGCACAATGGGGGTTATTCCTGCTAACTGTGTGCAGATTGCAGTCAATTCCTGTGCTTTTCCCAGGGAATATCCTGCCAAGACTACAAAATTTTTTTTTGTTTTCTCCAAAAGCCATTTTGCCATTTCTTCATAAACTTCTTTTCTTTCTGGAAACTTATAGCAAGGCAAGCCAAACGTGCTTTCAATAACAAGAGAATCGCAGGGCAAAATTTCGGCTTTTTTTTGGACAATAGAATCCTGCAATTTGAAATCCGAAGTGATTGCAACGGTTTTTTCTTTGCCTTCAACCAAAACCTGGCTGCTTCCCAAAATATGCCCGGAATTGTGAAGCGAAATTTCTCCAAAGGGCATTGAAAATTTTTGCCTGAATTCTTTTGCATTTGCATTAGCCACTTTTTCATAGCGTGATTCTATCAGGCTGCGGGTCTGGCTTGAAAAAAAGAAACTTGATTTTGAATTCAGGCAGACATGGTCCGAATGTGCATGGGTAATCAAAACATTTTCAAAGCCGTTTGCCTTTCTCGGGTCAACAGCAAAATTTTTTTCAAAAACAAGCCCGTT
>JAGVNX010000048.1 GCA_020053055.1 Candidatus Iainarchaeum sp. | reverse complement strand
TACAATAACACGCCGCACTCAAGCTTAAAATATCTTAGCCCCAATCAAATATTCAGTGACAAACAAAAAAAAGGAGTCATATGCGTTGTCACATAACACGTAGCCATGCCCTCTATTTGCGCGCCTATCTCCTTTTTGAAGAAATTGCTTAATTTTTCATTTTTCTCTATTTTGTTAATTTCTTTGAATTGCCTTGGCACCATAGCTTCAAAGTTTTTTATTAATTCCTTTTCTCTTCTGAATTCAGTTATCTCTTGCATATCGGCTCTAAATTTTTTGAGGTCTTCTTCGGAAGGTGTGAAAATTGCCCTGCTGGCTTTCGGTCCTGACGGAAGTTCCATATTTATAATGGCTTTTTTGTTTTTTTCCAATTGTGTTTTGTCATATTTTAAGGGCGGACGTTTTACAAGAATCTTTAGATCCTTCCTGAATTCTAAGATTAATTCGGGCAGCACACTAAATGCTTCTTCGCGAATCTTTTTTACTTGTGCATAGTATCCCTTGAGTTCGTTGGGGCCTTTATCTTTGAGAAGGATTTCTCTTTCTGTGTCTCCAAGTATTCTGCCGCGATCCCTAGCCATATCAAGAGTATTGTTTGACTATTTTTTTAAACCTATCTTTTGAGCATAGATTTTTTACAATTACTTAAAAATAAAAGTTAGCAATAATTATTACAGAAACACACAGGATGTGGTTTTTTTGATTTGTGATAAATGTCAACGGCAAACAGATTTAGGAAAATTTGAATCCGAGTTAGGCAGAGCCTATCTTATTGCTCTTGCCGACAAGGAATTTTTAGAATTTTTGAAAAAGGAGGCTGAATCAAATGCAGGAAAAATTTGAACGAGTTTCATTAAGTGCAAAACCTGAAGTTTTGGAGAAACTTCGAAAGCAAGCAGAGCTTGAGAATGTGCCTTTGTCGCGTCTTATAGTGAACTCGGCTATGGCAGGGCTATCTAAAAAAGAGGCTGAGGATTGGATTACTCAAGATGGGCTTAAGGCAGCTCTCAAGGCATGGGAACCAATTTTATTGGAAGATATACGAAAAGAGTTAAAAGAAATCGAAATCCAAGAATTGGAAAAAAAAGTTGGCAGTGAAGACATAGGAAAAAAGCTCCACGACATACAAAAATCCAAACAGTGGCAGGCTGATGTTGCAAGACTCGATGATCTGAAGAAAGAAAAGCACGACGAGGAGCTAAAGCATTTTTTCGGCAGAGATGGGCCAGTCGAAGAAATTGATGGTTATTCGATCTTGCATGGCAAACGGACTATTGACCAATATAGACAAGAGTGCGAGAAGGCAGAAACCCAGGAGCTCAAAAAAATTCTTAAAAAATAAATTCCTCCGGGGCAGGTTGGCATCCCTGCCCCAGGAAGCTGAAGGAAGGATGATTTGAATGAACGAATTGGAATTACAACATTTGAAAGATAGCAAAGTTGTTGTTTATGTTGATGTAAAACAAAAAAAGCCTTTTCATTATGCGGGCATTGTGCTGCAAGTTTCTGATTCTATGTTGACGCTGCTTGACAAAAAAACAAATTCTCAAATGACCTGGCCGTTATCTGCGATAGTAGCAATTACCAGGCTGGAGAGTGACCACAAATGAACTTCCAGCGAAAAATAATTGGTTTCAAAACGATTGTTGAAGAAGAAATCCCTGCTGAAATTTTTGCTTTTTTATCACATCCAGAATTTTTTAATATTCTTTGTGAGCAGGAAATAGCAAAAAAAGTTGAGGGCGAGCAGGAGGCAATAAAAACAATTGGCCTTGTTGCTTTTGGCGGTCGGCTTGTCCAGAATTGCGAGGCTACAAGCACAAATCTGCTTGTCAATTCAACTTCGGGCGCTGGAAAGGACTGGGTTTGTAAAAATACGCTTTCAATTTTGCCAAACGATTCTTATATCAAAAGAACTCGCATCAGCCCCACGGTTTTCACTTACTGGCATAATCCAAAATTTGAACCAGATTGGACTTGGGCGGGGAAGGTTTTTTATCTTGAAGATATTTCTGCGGCTGTTCTTAACTCGGATGTTTTCAAAGTCATGGCTTCAGGAGGGAGTTTTGCAACAGTAGTAATCAATCAATACGCTTGCGACATTGAAATTAGAGGCAAACCAGTAATGATAACAACAACAGCAGCTGCAACACCAAATCCAGAATTAATCAGGCGTTTTCCAATTGTTTCATTAAACGAATCCGCAGACCAGACAAAAGCAATAATAAAAAAACAGGCAAGGTTTGCGGCACAGGGAAAAACATTTGACTATAATTCAAAAGTGAAAGAGGCTCTTTGTTATTTGCGGCAAGTAAGCGTAAAAGTGCCTTTTGCAGAGAACCTTACTGATTTGATTCCCTCGAACCACATAATTATGCGAACAAATTTTACCCGCTTTATGGATTACTTAAAATTCTCCTGTGCATTGTTTCAATTTCAAAGGCAACAGGATGATGAAGGCTTTTTTTTGGCAACAGGCCAGGATTATGATTTGGCAAGAGCAGCCATACTAAAAACCTCCGGCAGTGGATCAATTCCTTTAACCAAGGACCAACAAAAAATAATTTCTGCGGTAAAGGGCCTTTCAGAAAGAGAATTCCGACTTTTTTCAGTACAGGAAATAAGCGCAAAGGTTTCTTTGAGCTACAAATGGCTTTTAGCACAACTTAATGTTCTGGCTGAAAACGGGTTTTTGATTAAGGACCTGGAGCAAAGAGAACATTCAGACAAAAAAATAATGGTTTTTGGCTTGGCTGAAGAGCATTCTTTTAAGCTGCTGACTTGGAAAGAAATAGAAGAAAAATGCAGAAACAATTCAATTCCTTCAAATGCAAAAGGAATTGAAGGAATTGTACAGGGAACAGACACCCAGGACCTGCAAAAAACAACAAAAGAGGAGAAGGATTGATTGAATTGCAGAAATAATACAAGTCCTACGAGTAGTAAAATTGCTTCAATTAGCCCAATTCCTACAATTGCTTTAAAGTGAAAAAATGAAACCTGAAACCAAACTAAGCCTGCTGCGAACAGAAATTTGGATTAAAAACAGCAAAGAACTCGGCTGCGCGGAAAAGCAACGCATGTTGAAAGAGCTTTATGAAATCAAGGAACAATTGAAAAATGAACAAAGTGAAACACAGGGAGAATGATTGATATGAGTTGCCATGTATGCGGAAAAGACAAAATTGTTTTCAAGACAGCAGGCGGAAAATTCTTTTGCAGCCTGGATTGCCTGAACGAATATTGCTACACTGTGGACTGGAAATCCCTGGATGCGCGTTTTTTTCGCCAGCCAAAAGAAGAGAAAGCAAAAGGGATTTTTGAAAGATTAAAAGGAGTGGTTTGAATGAAAATAATTGGTAAATGCGACAAACATGGAGAAACAGAATTCAAATTGTGGGGCCAGGGAATTTTCACTTGCGGAAAAGGCACTCACAGTGGTCTTGCTTCGCATACCTATTGTTGCACAAAGTGCGAAGAAGAGAAAGGAGAGTGTTGCGGTCCATTTTATGGCTATTGCAGTACTTGTGACGGCAAGAAACTGCCTTTTTGGTTTGTAAGAGAAGAAAATAAAGGAAGTGGTTTGAAGTGGGAGAATGGAACGGCCCTGAAGAAGAAAGGCACGAATTGACTGAAGAAGAGCGGCAGCGCGGTAGGGAAAATGTTACTCCTCGAAAAAGAAAGGCGCTTGCGTTGAATGCAACAAAGCATGGCGGTTATAGCAAAGTTTTGGCTTCAGAATTTGATTTTTGTGACAGCTGCGTCTACAAAAGTTCTTGCCTGGCTTATCGGGCTTCTGCAGCGTGTTCCTTGAAGATTGAGATTTTGAAGCAGATTAACAAGGTTGCGACTGGTTCCAGCGAAGCTTGGCTTGCGGTTAGCTTGCGGAGCTTGCAGGATTTGTTTGTTTTGGCAAAGCAATCCCAGCGAATTGATTCTCAAAAGGAATTTGTTAAACTTTGGTTAGAGCTTGGAAAAATCCTTTTCCCAAAGCAAATTCAGATTAATGAAGCGAATAAGGAAATAAAAGTGGTTTTTGATGACGGAAGAGATAATCAAGATTAAATTTAAGCCGCATGAGAAACAGGGAATTGTAATGGATTCTCCTGCTCGATTCAGGATTCTTTCAGCAGGCCGAAGATTTGGAAAATCATATCTCGCTGCGGCTGAAGCAATCAAATTTGGCTTGAAAAACAGTGAGCAGACAATTTGGTGCGTTGCACCGGTTTTTTCGCAAACAAAACGCTTATGGCGCGCAATTCTCAAGCTCTTGCCTTACAAATTAATCAAGAACATTAACAGAAGCGAATTGTGCCTTGAATTAATCAATAGGAGCATTATCTGGTTCAAGAGTGCAGACAATCCTGACAGTTTGCGCGGCGAGGGAATCAATTTTTTGATAATGGATGAAGCGGCAATAATCAAGCGCGAAGCCTGGGAAGCTGCCCTAAGGCCTGCTTTGAGCGATACTCAGGGCCAGGCATTGTTTATCAGCACGCCAAAAAGCTTTAACTGGTTCCACGAGCTCTTTTCCAGAGGCCAATTGCCAGAAGAAAAAGACAATTTTGAATCCTGGCAGTTTCCCACTGCGGATAGCCCTTTTGTTGAAGCAAGCGAAATCGAAGAGGCTAAGAGAACGCTTCCGCAAATTGTTTTTCGACAAGAATTTCTGGCAGAATTTTTGGATTTAGCTGGCTCGGTTTTTAGGGATGTTGGCGGCTGCATTAAGGGAGAATTACAAGAGCCTGTTCAAGGAAAAGAATACGTAATTGGGGCGGATTTGGCCAAATTCCAAGATTTTTCTGTGTTGGTTGTAATGGATGTCGAATCAAAACACGCGGTCGCTTTCGAACGCTTTAATGAGCTATCTTGGGAATTTCAAAAAAGCAAAATTCTTGCACTGGCCAAAAAGTATAACGGTGCGAAAATTGTCCTGGATGCAAGCGGTTTGGGCAGTCCGATTTACGATGACCTGTGCCAGAACAATGCGAATGTGGAGGCCTTCAAATTTACAAATGAAAGCAAAGCCAGGCTTATTGAATCCTTGGCAATAGCAATCGAACAAAAACAATTAACCTTCCCAAACATTCCAGAATTAATTACTGAACTTCACAGTTTTGGATTCGAAACACTCCCTTCCGGCAGAATGCGCTACACAGCGCCAAACGGCCTACACGATGACACTGTAATTGCACTGGCTCTGGCTTGGAAAGGAAGCAAAGAAACAGAAAGCTTCGTTGTATTGGAAAGACTGGGACAATTATTTGACAGAGATTTTTAGCTATTACTTGATTTTTCATTTGGTTCTATTAATACTCGAAGGAATCCTTCATACAAAAAGAGCAAATTTCTTATTTTTTCTTCCTCTCCGCCTTCGTGAGTTGCTTTTTCAATTGACTTGTTTATTTCTACCGCGCGTCTTGCAATGTAATCAATGTTTTCTATTTCCGGTATTGTTCCTTTGTTTTCCAATATAAATAACAGGCGGTACTTTCGAGTAATTTCTTTATTCTCTTTCAAAGAAAATTTTTTCATTATTGCTTGTTCATCTGAAAGATCGTGAATTATTGTGCGAAACAATTCTCGCATGGATAAGGCGCTTTGTCTTATTTTATCAGGATTATCTGATTCCAATGCTTTCCAGGATCCATCCCACATAGCGTAATAGACTTTGTTTTTGCCGAGTTCCTTCTTAAGCTCCTCATGAACCCATTCTCGCCTTTGTTGGATTAATTCTGGAATTTGAAAAGCCGACCAATTTATTTTTGCAAGAGAGCTTATTGCATTAAGTTCTGCTTGAAAAAGAGCAGTGTTGCTGAACACATATTCAAAAGATTTTGCAGTGCCACTATACATCTCCGCCATTTGAGACATTAACTTCAAGGAAGGAGTAATCCCGCCAACCATTTTTTGCAGATCTTTCAGTGGGCTAATCATTTTCATGGTTGGCAAATCAATCATGTTTTTGACCATAGCTAAACTTTCAAGCGACCTGCCAAGGCTTGCCGAAATTTCTTGAATGTATTTTGTGCTTTCCAAAACAGTTGCCTTTTCAAGCGCTTTCTGCTTCTCTTCACTTAACAAGTCTTCTTTATTTGCGATACTGCACCACCTGTTAAAGAAATTTTTGTTGTTACAGGGCCATACCAGCAACTGGAGTAATCAGGATTTTTTGATTCTATTTTTATGTTCCAGTTAATATCTACAGGCACACCTGATTCTATGAAAACCTCTGCTCCGAAAGCAGTGTATTTTTCTAAATGCGGCATATTGATTGTTGGACCTTTTGGAGTGTTATATTCCATTCCAAAGGGAGTGACATCTAATGAGCGGACGCCAGTTCCACGAATTAACACGATTCTTGTTTGTCCAGGCGGATTTATTTCTATCGTGGTATCTCCCGTTGAGGCCCCAAGATTGGCAAAGCTGAAATAAAAGCCCTGGTAATTTTTATCAATTTGCAGCTCTTCCAAGATAGAACAACGCTTCAAATCATCCTCTTCACAAATTTTTTTTAATTTTGCTCCAGAATAGAAATAATCAAGGTTTGCTGCAGGAACAATGTTTGGGTTTTTTGATTTTTCCAAATCAAGTGCTTCTTGTTGTATTCTGGTTTGCTCTTGAAAAATTCGAGTTTGTTCTTGAGAACCAAAATACTGTCCGACATTAAAACCAATGTCGAAAATTAAGGCAAGTATGGCTAAAACAATTAGTATTTTTGTTGGCAACTGCCAAGTTTTCCATTTTTTTGAAAACGCTTTGCCGCCAGATTTCAGCCATTCAAACATGCTTTTATTTGTAAGCAAGAGTTTTTTTAAGGCATTGGAATAAATGCGAAGTGACAGTGGGAAGTCATCTTTTTGTAGGAATCAATTCCACATATTGTCCTTCAAGCAGGGATACTGTGTTTTCTGTTCCTAAGACTGTGGTGTATTTGTCCAGCCCCTGGACTTTGCCCCAGATTGCGATGTTGTCGTTTTCCAGGATTCTGATTGAATTGTAATTTTTGAATTTTGCAATGACCAGTTCTTGACCGAATTCGTCTATTGAAAACAGGATAGAAACATCGTTTTGGCAATTAACACTGTTTTTTTCTTCTGTGACTTGTATTGCTATTCCTTCAAGGTGAACAATTTTTCCTACGTATTTTTCGTTGTATCTCATGAGATCCTGCCAACTTATTTCCAAAGCATTTTGTTTTACTGCATTAATGTCAAGTGGCGCTTGTTGTGCTGTTGAATCAGGCACTTGTATTTCAAAGGATTGAATTATTTTTTCTGCTGCTCGCAAGTTTTTTTGAAAATTGTCTTTTTGTGCAGTGTAGGTTATAGTGTAAACTTTATTGCATGTTACCAGGGAGTAAGCTAAGAAATGTAAAGAATTCGCGCCGACATCGCCAGTGTATTCCATTTTTTGGGCAGCCACGTTTCCTATTGTGGCAGTTTCTGTTTTGAGAAGATTAAAATTTTGGATTAATTTGGGCGCATTTTTTATTGAAAGCTCGCCGTATTCTTCCAAGGACATTGGTGCTGTTAAATTTTCTACGAATACATTTACATTTTCTGAAAAGCTGTCGCCCCAACCTTCAGATGGCGACATGAATGCCACTATTGCGCCTGCTTGATTTTCCTTGACTTCCCAGTCTTTTGGATGTTCAATTGTTATTCCTTGGTTTTGATAGGCCAGAAAGGCATCTTCCGTTGGCTCTGCTGGCGGAGTTGTTGCTGGTGGTGTTGTCATTGGCGGAGAGTTGTCAGACGCTGGCGATTGTGGTTGCGCATTCTTTGAACTTGTAGTGCAGCCACTAAGCCCTATTATCAAAACAACTAATATGGCAAGCAAGAGTGCTTTTTTCATGCTATTTATGTTGACATTAACTCCTTTTTAATTATTGCCTGTCAGGCAATAAAGGCACTTATTGGGCAATAGTGCCTTAAATATTATGAAAGAGCCTCTCGAAGCCTTAGCGGATGTTACTCGTTTGAAAATTCTTGGAATCCTGTCTGAAGGCAAGCTCTTGACAAATACCGAATTATACAAGCTTCTGAAAACTGACGGTGTTGTTTACCGCGAATCCGTTTTCAAGGCCCTGAAAAAGCTGTTAGCACAAAATTTGATTAAAAGAGAATTCAAAGAAAAAAGAGGCTACGAATATTCCTTAAATTTCAGGGAAATAAGAATTGGAAGGAAACTGAAATTGAAGGTCGAATAAATCAATTTTATGATAAGCTTTCGCAAGTCTTGTCACTTTTGTCTATAGGATATTTAGACTTGGTATTTTTTGCAATTGTTGTTTGAGTCTTCAATACACAAGTTTAGAGATATTTCACCAATGTGTGGTTCACACGTGGCGCAAATATATTTTATTTTAATTCCTACCACTCCCTTTGGGATTTGAGAAATATCACATTTTTTTTCAATGAAACAATCGCCTCTTTGTCTCAAGTAGAATTTCGCGCAAGTATACTTACTCGAAATATTTTCAAGATAGACGTGAGTGTCATCTAACCAAGGCACATCTTTTATGAAAAAATTCATTGGGCCAGTGTCAAGTTTGCCCTTGTTTATGCTGCACAATTCCAATGCTGCCCCCACATCAGAACCATTTCCATTAATGTGGTATGCTAATACAGGGACTGTGTTGTCTATGTAGCCCCATCCGCCCCAAAATTGTAAATCGGGCTGAGTTTTTTGCAGGTAAGCAGAGTCAGTCCAATGATAAATTGAATTAGCTGTTCCAAACAGGCCAGTTGCAATCGCCACTAACAAACCCATTATTTTGATTATTTTAATTTCTTCTGCATATTTTTCAGTGAACTTATTATTGTGTTGCAGTTCTCCACGCTTACCAAATCGTTTGTCACGCAATCCTTTTTTTGTTAAGTGTACTGGTTCAACCATACAGAAAATAGCATGAAAAAAGCTGTAAAAAGCTTCTGTTTGACAGGCAAAAAAGTTGTTGAAAAAATAAAACAGACGAAGTAGTATTAAACAAAATCAATTTTTACTTTTGTAGAGTAGTGAAAAAGAAACGCGAGATTAATCGCCCCAAGGGCAAAAATCTTTAATAGCAGGTTCCGTTGTTTCCATTTTCATTTTAAAGTTTCGCTGACCTGAAAAAATACTTCCACTAATCAATCCGTATGTTGTAAAGCTTTGTGTGGTTACGGCGCCATCTTCCACAAAATCGGGCGCATCAATCGCTTGAACTTCCCAAACATTCAATGTCATTAACACGCTTTGGTTTTGTAGCTGTTCTATGATTTGTGGAAATTCATTTTTAGGTCCCATCTTTGATTTTTTTAGATGGTTATAAGAATGATTTGCGACTATGTCTGCAATTCTAATCAATGGATAGTCCATTCCTGCAATTTTAGCATCACAAGCACCTAAGTGGGTTTCAGCGTGACTTTTTACTTCTCTCAAATATTGTTCCCAAGCTTTTCCTTGCAATTCATTATCAACTCTAAGTTCAGTTTCTCCTTTATAACCGTGGTCTCTTAGCGTATCAACAGTTAGCCATCCGTGCTTTGTGTATTTTTTAGTTAATGCTGAGAATCGCAAATCTTCTGGGCCATCTAAAACGCAAAAATTTTTATCTCGGTAGTGCCTTGCGAAGAAGGGAGGAACCGCATATTTGTTGAAAGCAAAAATAAAATATCGTAAAGGATATTTCAAAAGCAGTTCTCCAATTTCCTGCGAATGCTCGTGTAGGTCATCTCCCTTTTTAGGCCCCCATTTTGCTGTTATCTCATTATTTGCCTTAGTAGCTACTGTGAAATCACTTGTTGCAACACCAACTATTGTAAACCAGTCAGGCCCCAAGTCCTCAGTAAACTCTTTGTATCCTGGCCTACTGCCAGCGTCAATTCCTATGTAAATTTTTTTGGGCATTTTACTCAAAATAATTCCCTGGGAAAAGGATTAAAAAATATGGTGAAAATCCCAAAACGAGCCATTTTAAAAGAGTCAATTTCTAATAAACGTTTTGCTTGTTGGAAAAAAGATAAAAGGAAAAGATTGTATTTAAAAACAACAGAGCCATATCTTTATGTGATTTATTTTGACTTTTGCATTACCTGAGTCTCTTTTACAGCAGTATTGGATTTCAAGATGCAATAAATACGAATTGTGTGGCAAAAAAATAGTTGCTGCAGAATTAAATTCCCCCGTAGACAGATATCCTGACATTAAAGAAAATTTTTTTTCAGATGGGACAAAAGCCCCGGCAGAAGTTGAATACAGGACAAGTTCTTTTTCACACTCAAAGGAAGAATTAAATGAACTGAAACAAAAAAATGGTTTCCTTATTGTTCACACCAAAGACAAAGATTTTGATGTTGACCAAATTGAAATAGACCATGCTGATTTGATGGACTGGATTGTCAAAGAATACCCAAAAACAATTGCACAAGAAGAAGAATCAAACGCCAGCATCAAAAATAAAAAAGAAGTTCTTTGCCAAGTTTATAACAAATTTATTTTTGAAAAATTCAAGGAAGACAGAGACTTTAATTTAATTCCTTATACTGCAGAAGACAAATTAAAATTTATGACTGAAAGACAGAGTGGTGCCTGGGTCAATTTTGGTGTCAAAGACATTCAACAAGCTTCTGAACTGTTAAATGAGATTCACATTGGCATTTACAACGAAGACAACAAGGAATTTTCATTATTCATATCTGCTGACACAAATCCCGCAGTTGAGAAAGTAATTGCATTGCCCACAGAATTAAAAAGCCAACTTGTATCAGAATACCAAAAGCTTCCACATATCTTTACAATAACAGTAAGTGAACGGCATCCCAAAGGCCAGAGCGCTGTACCACAGGGCATGATTCAAACAGAAATATATTCAATTCCTTGCAAGGACATAAACTCAATTAAAGATTTGGAAGACTTATTAGATTTTGTCGAAGACTTGTTAGATATTTCCAGAAAAATTGGCGGCGGTTATCCTGCAATTAATTTAGTCAAAACATATGTAAAACCCGAAGAAATTCCTGCGGCATTAGAAAGAATGCGAGCATTCTATAAACTATTAATCTATTCAAAACCAAAGGAAGAATATGTTATTGACCAAATAAAAAAACTTGACAGCTGGCAGTGGAAAGTAAACTATTGTCTAGATTGTTCCTCAAATAAACTATGGCAAGAAATAAACAGAACCGATATTACTGAAGAAGAACTAAAAAAAATCTGCAAAAAAATAAAAAAAACAGATGCAGATTACAAAAAATGGTTCGCAGAATATTTCAAAGAATAAAATACCACTTGTAAAAACATGTTTTTTCTTTATCTTTTCTTTCCGGCGTATCAGTTTATTTCTCAGGAACAGAAGCCGCTGCACATTCTTAACTATTTTTTAAAGGCAGCTATTCAGTCGCCTCTTGCAACTTTGTCCGAGAGAAGCTGTTCCATTTTTTTCATTTTTTCTGTTTGAAAATAGACATACTCTTCAAGGACTTTTTGCCTTGCTTTCATTTCGGATTCGAACTGTTTGAGCCTGTCTTCTTTGAGCAAAACTCCACTTATTGTAAGCGCTGCGCCGCATTGCTCGCACAAATCATCAGTGCCGAGGTTTTCTTTTCCGCACTGCTGGCAAATTTTGCTGCATAAAGTGTCTTCAAATTTTTTTATTGAAACTTTTCCGCGCATTTCATCAACAACAGAATCCAAATCCTGGCCAGACAAGTGAATGTAAATGCTTGCAGTTTTTGAACCGATTTTCCAGCCAAACCAGTGACAGAGCTGAGAATAACTCATAAAGTTTGCATAGCGAGTTGCAGTGCTGTGGCGCCAGTGGTGCGGATTAACTGCTTTTATAATTCCTGCTCTCTTTGCAATTTTTTTCAAAAGCATTCTGCAGGCATCGTAATCCAAGCGCTGGTTTTTGTTGCTTGAGCCAAGCCCAATAAACAAAGGGCTGTTTGGGCCTTGAAGCTTTGAATGCTTGTTAAGCCATTGGGCAATAAATGGCTTTGAATCAATGACTTTGAGCTTTCTTGGCTGGGTTTTGGAATGCTGAATAGTTACTCTGAAATAGTCCTGGCAATCTTCTATTTGTTTGATGTCCAGAGTTAATAGCTCGCCGATTCTGCAGCCGAGCTCGTTTAAAAGAGACAAAAGGCATTTGTCGCGCGGATTCTCACAGGCATTAAGGAGCTTTTTGACGTCTTCCTGGGAGAGCAGATTCTCCGGAAGCTTGCACTGGCTGTCTTTTACATTTGACTTGATCCATTTGACTTCCGGCGGATAATCTTCGCCGCCGCGGAGCCATTTGTAAAATTTTCTGATAATAACAAGAAACTTGTGGACTGTCCAGGGATTGTGTTTTTCAGAACGAATCCAAAAAACAAGCTCTTCAATATCCTTCCGAGTCAAATCCTGGAATTTTTGACTTTGAAGCCTTTCGGCGATTACATTCAGAACTTGAAGTTGCTTTACTCTGGTCGGAACAGCAAGGCCATCATTTACAAGACTGCGATGGTATTCAAGGATTTTTTGCTTGTTTTCCGGGCTAATTTTGTTGCTGGACTCTACCTTTTTCAGATAGCCCCTCAGCATTCCGGCATAGTCATGAATGTCTATTCCTGTTAATGAATTTTCTGAAGCCATTTCCTTCAACTCCTATTAATTTTGGCTTCAAGAAGTTAATTAGCAGCCACTTGGTTTCCCTATGCCTTAAGCATAGGTTAACCGAAGTGGAAGGTTAAGTGCCCCCGCTGGGATTTGAACCCAGGTCAATGCCGTTCTCCTCTTTTTCGTAAAACTTTTGAAAGCGAGCCTAACAGGCGAGCACTTCGAAAAGGTTTG
>JAGVNX010000004.1 GCA_020053055.1 Candidatus Iainarchaeum sp. | reverse complement strand
TTTTTGCGTTCTGCCAGAAAGCCCTTATTTCCATTTTCAGCTTTTGCGTTGAATCAACTGTTTTAATATGCGGCTTCAAATAATCCGGAATTGACTTGAAATAAAAGTCTCCCAAAAAAAAATCGTTTTTGTATCTCCTGTCTGCAAGAGTAATTGTCTTCGGGCTTGCCAAGTCCCTTGTAATGCGCCCCATTAACTGGACAGCAGTGTGAATTGCTTTCCTGTTGATTAATTTTCCCGCTTCTGCCCTGCCATATTTTTTTTCCAAATAATCCTTTCTCTGCTTGAAATAAAAATCAGAATAATCCGGCAATGGAAGCCCGATTATTATGCAATTGCGGATGAGCTTTGCCTTGTTGGTGCTTCTCGCGTGCTTTGTCCGGATATTCAAAACATAAGTTTTTTCAGGCAACAGGTTTTCCGCTTCTTCGGCATTTTCAAGAAGGGGAAGTTTTTTCAAAATTTTTTCTGCTTCAAAAGAATTGCAGCAGCTCACGAGAAGAGAATGGTCTGCCTGCCTAATCGCATTTATTTTTTCAATATAATCCAAAAAATTTTTGTCCCGCGCCTTATAAGTAGTGTCAAGCTCTGTGTCAATCAAAACCAAAAGATTCTTGTGAGGCATGCTCGCTGTCTTAAAAATTTTTGTTTTATCAGGGGCAAGTCCAAGCTCTTTTTCAAACAAAAGCGGGTCCCCAAGAGTAGCGGAAAAAAGAATTGAACAATAAAATTTTTTCAGGGTTTCATAAATAGTCATTCCGTTTGCAAGGACAATGCTGTTTATTTCAAAAGGCTTTACAACCAGCCTGTTTTTTGCTTTCGGAATAAACGCCAGGTATTCGGGGGAATTTTTTATTTTCTGCAAATGCGCAAGAAAAACATCCGGCCTTGCGCTTGCCTTTTCAAATTCTTCCGAACCAGAAATTGCCTCTGCAATAGTGGAAAGGTTTTCAATGATTGTTTCAAAACCAATGCTTCCCTCAAGGCCCTGCGCTTTTGCTGTTTCCCTGAATTTTTTCACAAAAAAATCAATTATAAATTCCGGTTCCAATGGCTTTTCAGAAGCATTTTTCTGGAGAAACTCGGAAGAATACTGGATAAATTCCGAAAGAAAATCAATGTCTGTTTCCTGCAGGCTTCCGTGGCCAAGCAAGAGGCTTGCCTGCCTCAAAAGCTTCTGCAAGCCCTGCAAGCCAAGCTGGGCTTGAAAATCATCATAAAGCCTGTCAACAAGCATGTCTGCTTCATCAACAAGCAAAACAAATTCTTTTGGATTTATTAAGTTTTGAAGCACATTAAAAATTCCCGTAAAACACCAGAAATAATCAAGGATAACAATATCCGCTTCTCCAATCATTTTTTTCATTATTTCATAAGCGCACAAATTCTCGGAATCACAAATTTTTTGAAAAGCCTGAAAAAACATTGGCTCTTTTTCAATAAGCCCGAAACCAAAAAACTTTTGCGGTTTTTCAGTAACATTTCTCTGCAAATCTCCGATTAGCGCGCCTGCTTTTTTTGAAAGCATCCTGTTCTGGGAAAAAGTGTTAAAATAATAAGCACAGTCTTTTTTATATTTCACTGCATTCAAACAGGCTTCATGGCTGAAAAAACCCTTGCCAAATTTTTTGCACATAACCTGCTTTCCGCGCAAATCAGCAATCCTGATTTTTTGGCCCTTCACCTTGTTTATCTTCAGGGCCTCTGCAGTTGCAGCGTTTCTTGCGGAATACGTAGGCGTTAAAAACAAAATTTTTTTTCCAGCTGCAAGAACAGGCGCAAAAGTGGCAATTGTTTTTCCAAAACCGCAATAAGCCTCAAACAAACCAATTGTTTTCTCCTCAACAATGCCTGAAACAAAATCCATTGCATTAATCTGCAAAGGCTTGAATTCAGGATAAGGAAAAAAATCAGAATAATCCTGCGCCATAAGCAAATAACAGCAAAACAAAAAAATTTAAACCTGCCCTCAAGCAAATTTCCGCTGATTTCAGAAGAATTTTTCAATTGTCTGCTTGTTTTTTTTTGTTAGATTGTTGCGTTTTTGTCCCCGATTATTTTTTGGAATCTTTTGTTCCAGAATAGCCAGAATCGTATTTCTTTGTCTTCTTTGGTGGCATTGCTGGTTGCGTATTCCCTTATTAATTCAGTGTAAACATTTTGAGATTTTTCATATGCTTCATTGGTAGTGTTTCCTTTGATTAGTGATAGCCCTATCTTATTGGATGCTTTTTTGAATGGTTCTGAGAATCTGTCTTTTGTGGGCGAACAGATTCTTGAACTGTCCATTACTACTCCAAAGTCTTGGGCATATCCTATGAACGTTTTTGCGCCTTTTTTGCAGGCTTCTTCTCCTAATTTGGCTGCTGTTTTGCAGGCTATTGCATAAATTATTTTTGATTTTAACAGGTGTTCATTTTCGCCTGTTTTTATTAGTTCTTGGTCTTGGTAGCCTGCAATGATATTTTGGTTTCCGTGCCCGTTGAATATCACTAGTCCTGGTTTTTGCTTTTCCAAGTATTTACAGACTGTTTCTTTGTTTGCTTCTTTATCTTTGCAGTCAAGAACGCGAATCTTGTGGTCTTCGGCTGAATTAATTAGCTCTTGGGACCAGTAAAATAAATATTCTAACAGTGGATCGTGCCTAGGCCTGGTTATTAACAATTTTTTTTCTGAACTCATTCAAAAGCCTTTCATTGAACGCAGATAATCCAATTGTACCTCGATAAATAGTTTGCCTAATTCGTCTTCTTCCTTTACATGCTTGATTAAATCTGCTTTGCGCATTTCTCCATTCGAACCCAGGGAGATTTTTATTGTCTCTGGCATTGTTTCAAGCCGCATTAAAACCAATTTTTTTATTTCAGCATTACTAACCATTCAAATCAATCCCAAATCCACAATCTGTTCTAATATTTTTTCCCCTAACTTTGTTTCATTATTTATCTCGTTAAATGCAACATTCCAAGTAATTGGTTTGTCTTCCTTTCCCTCTGTGATAATTAGAATTATTTCTCTTCTTAAATCGAATTGCAAGTTCGCATATACCCTAAGAAATTTGGCTTTTTTCTCTGCATCCATCATACATAATACTACTTGCTAATTTTTAAATTTATATTTCAAAACAACATAATTACACAAAACCCGTTTTTGTTAATGATTTTTTTAACAGAATTTGTCAATCATTTGTTGTTTTTCTGCAGGCATTTTATTTTGCTTTGGGATTGCAAACCAGCGTGTATTTTTGGAGAAGGATTTGGAGTTATTCCTATTTTATCTCCTGTAAATGTCATCGCGGTGCCTGAATTTGTCAAAAAGAATGAACTTCTCTTTTTTAAACACCTTGAACATTAATACGAAGCTCTTTGCAATGTGCACTCTTTTATACTCTTTTAAGTCGTAACGCAGGTTTTTGTAGCGCTCTATTGTTGTTTCGTCAGAGTTTGTTATTTCTTTTATTTTTTTGTTCAGCATTTCGCATGTTTTCTTGTCTTTTTTTGCCAGAATTTTTATTTCTGCCTTAAGCTCATCAGACAAGCCGAAGAAAAAAGGCATTTATTCGCCTCTGCAAAGCTTGTCCAGTTCTTCAATACTGGTTTTCCTGAAACCGTATTTTTTTATATGCCTTTCACAGGATTCAATTACTTCCCTTATAACTTCTTCCCTGACTTCTGATTCAACAAAGTCTTCGCCGCAAAGCTCAGCAAATTTGTCAAGGGCTTCCCCCTTGTCTTTCAGGCCATACTTCTCCTTTACAACCCCAATTACCCTGTTCGTATAATCTTTTACTTTAACGTTCATTGCAACCATTTTTTGCATATTAGTTCACCTAACATAAAATTAGTCAAACTAATTAAATAGCTTTCGCCCAGCGTGCCTTTTAAAGTCCCGCCCAACACTGGCAGGGAGTGCAGCCTCCCTATTTTTGGCAGTTAATATTCTTTTAATTTGTTTTGTTTATGCTAATTTATATGCTTGAGTATCCTTCTATTGAAAAAATTGTTGAATTTAATCTGTTGTCTTTGAGTATAATAAAGGCCAAAAGAGCGGATTCTTCAAAGGTTTTGAGCAGGGCAAAAATTGAGCATGTTTTGGTTTTTTGCAAAGAATTTGAAGGCGATGTTTTTGATAAGGCTGTTGTTTTGCTTAAGGGTTTGGTTCAGGCGCATGCTTTTGCAAGCGGCAACAGGAGAACTGCGTTCCTTGCAATGAAATATTTTTTGGTTATGAATAATCGAAAGACTGGCATTGAGGATACGCCTGAAAATGCCAAAGTACTTTTAGGCATCAGGGAAAATTATTATTCTGGTGAAGAAATTAGGGAGTGGATAATGCATGGTAAAATCAAAGAATTCAAAAGATAGTTTGAGATGCAAGATTGTTTCCGAAGAATTGGAAGAATTCAACAAGCTTGTTAAAGGGCACCAAAAATTGTTGGAGGCAATTGGAAAACTGTAAAAAATCTTGCACCTGTTTTGCGTGTAGAGTACAATTCCATAAATTCTTTTTAACAGAATTTGTCAATTGTTTGCTGTTTTTTCTGCAGGCCTTTTATTTTTGCCTTCGGGTTTCCGATTTCAAAGTCAAGATGAAAAAATTCCAAGCCATATTTTTCAAGAAGCTCGTGGGCGTTTTTTCTTATATCTGGGGCAATCAGGATTCCCCTTGTTTCAATGCCCTTCAGATTTTTCACCTGGTCCATATACCGTTTCAATTGCTGCACTGCATTGAAATCAGCCAGCCTCCGCTTCAGTTCAATCACAACAAGCCTGCCTTTTGAATCCTCTGCAAGAATGTCAACAATGCCCTTGCGCAAAACTTCTTCCTGATTCAAAGGCTTCAAGCCTTTTTCCAAAAAACCCAAATCCCCCATTAATTCATTGCTCAATTCCTTTTCAGAGCCAAAAAGCCGTATGTCAGAATCTTCGCTCATTTCATAAGCCCTGACATCTTCAATGCCAAAAAAAACAGCTTTTATGGTTTCCCTCGGCCTCAATTTCCGCGCAGTAATAACAAGAGTATTCCCATCAATTTCCATTGCAATTGAAGCGCCCATCATATAATTAGTCGGCCTCAAAAGCCTGTTCTGGTGAATCGCAAAAGAACAATCGCCCTTAATCATCAGCAAACGCTTTCCCTTGGGAAGCTTGCTAGCAGCCCTGCCCCAGTATTCAACATAACATTCGCCGACAATGTTGCAAAGGTGCTTTGCTTTAATCGAATCGCTAATCTGCTTCTGAGCCTGCTCCAATTGCATGCAAAAAATTTGGTGCGGAATTCTTTTATTAGGTTCGTACCTGTTTTAATAATTAAATTTTGGCCGGCGGGTAGATTTTTAAATAGTAAAGTACAGATATGTTGGTATAGATATATGGGTTGGTGGGAATGGAGCCTGTTTTAAAAGTGGAAAATGTAGACAAGATTTATGATATGGGCGGGGAGATTCAGGTTGCTGCCCTGAAGAACATTAATTTTGAAATCCACAAGGGGGATTTTGTTTCAATTACAGGCCACAGCGGAAGCGGAAAAACAACACTGCTTCACGTTGTAAGCGCCCTGCTCAGGCCTTCCGCAGGCGAGGTTTATATCAGCGGGCGCCCGATTTCGGAAATGAATGATTCAGAACTGGCTGTTGTAAGGGGAAGCAATATTGGATTTGTTTTCCAGAGCTTTAATCTTATTCCAAGGCTGAGCGCGCTTGAAAATGTAATGCTTCCGCTATGGTTTCAGGGTGTTCCCAAGGCGGAAAGAATTGAGAGGGCCAGAAAAATTTTGAATGAAGTCGGCCTTGGTGACCGGCTTGGCCATAAGCCTGGGGAACTTTCGGGCGGTCAAAAGCAGAGGGTTGCAATTGCAAGGGCCCTGGCTGTTGACCCTGACATAATAGTTGCCGATGAACCGACAGGCAATCTTGATTCGGCTTCAGGAGCAACAATTCTTGAATTGATTGACAGGCTTAATATTGACAAGGGAAAAACAATTCTGATTGTTACCCATGAAAGGTATGTTGCGGAAAGGGCGCAAAAAATTATCCATCTCAAAGACGGTAAAATTGAAAAAACTGAAATTACAAGCAAAGGAAAAAAAGATGATAAAATCAGGAGGGATTATAAATGAAAAATAAAATTTTGGTTGCAGTGTTCATGATGTTCATTGCGGCAACTGTTTTTGGAGGCTCTTTGCAGGTTACTTCAACCAGCATGGATCCAAGCCCTGCTATGCCGGGCCAGTACATTACTCTATGGATTAACATGACTAAC
>JAGVNX010000034.1 GCA_020053055.1 Candidatus Iainarchaeum sp. | reverse complement strand
GCACGAGCCATTACCTTGGCTTTGAATTCAACAATCTCTCTTTTTTTAGGCAATCCAATTGGGTCCTCTTCAAGGAAAAGTTCCACTGCTTCCCTAAGGTTTTTCAAAGCGGATTCCTTTGTTTTGCCTTGCGATGCAACTTCAAGTTCTGGGCAATAAGAAACAAAAAATTTGCCCTCTTTTGTAATAACCCCGGAAAATTTTTGTTCCATGTTTTCACCAATGAATTAATTGTCTGAAGGAGTATAAAAATATATTCCAAAAACTATTTTTCAAGTAAAGTTAGCCTTCTTTTTGCAGTGCTATGAATATTTTTCTCCAAATTTTTTCCTGCCAGATGTTTATTTTTCCCTTGTCAATAATTTTTTTATTTCTGCAATGGTTTCATCAAACTTTTTTTCATTAATTTTTGCAAATGCCCGTATTGCCAGTTTTTTGTCAATCTGCATGATTTTGTCTGCTTTGATTCTGCTTTCTATTTGGAGTGAGCCGGAAACAAGGTCTTTTTGTTCCAAAGATATGGAATAAGCTGTTTTTTGCAAATTTGATGTCACTGCGCAAATAACTATGTCCTCGCATTTGGAGTTGTAATCATTATTTGAAATAACCAATGCGGGCCTTATTTTTGTTTGTGAAAAATCTGAAAATGGTATTTTAATCCAGGCAAGTTCTTGCTGTTTCATTTAAGGTCACGTGCAATTTTGTCCCAAACAGCATCTTCTTTGCTCCAGCTTCTTTTTAAGGCTTCAACAGACAAAACTTTCCAAGAGTTGTCTTCATTAAGAAGTTGTTTTGCCACATCAGATTCTTTTTTCAAAACAATTTCGTTTCCTTTTTCAATCAAAACAAGAGCTTCTTTGGATGTCAGATTCTGGCTTTTTCTCATTTCTTCAGGAATTACTATCTGGCCACGGGAATTCATTACAACAGTTCTAATCCGTTCATTCATACTAATCACCTTATTCATACTATTCATACAAAAAGAATTTAAGTCTATTTCTCCGGCAGTTTTGCCTCGCTATTCTGTAAGGCAATGAATATTTCTCTCCAGAATTCTCTCTTTCATTGCAAAATCTTTGAAAAACAGAAATTCTCTTATCCAACTTTTTATTCTGACAATTCACGGCTTTTTTCTTCGGTCTTGGCCGCTTCTTTTGTCGGGCATTGTATTGCCCCACACACGGTCATGGTACATTTTTTTGCCACCATGTTTAAAGGTATGCGCTCTGTTTGGGTTTCTTATTTCTCCTTGTCTCTGGTCAATGTGTATTGCCGGGTTAAATGATTCTCCTGGCTTAATTCGTCTTCTTGGTTCGGGCATTCAAAATCACCAATACTATTAATTCCTTTTAATTATTTAGACCTGTGCTTCCGGCAGTTTTGTGCTTGTTGTTCCTTCGCCTTGCAGTGCTATGAAGGTTTTATTCAAATGGTTTTGGACTGTGCTTAGCGTAGTTCCTTTCTTAAATCCTTAATTTCTTGGCGCATGCGTTTTAGTCCTTCAGGATGCCAGGGATATTGCCCCTTTTTTTGGCTAGGCTGACCAAAAACATGGCCTCTCTTTTGCAGTCTAGCAATGTCTGCAGCCATCTTTTTTTCAAGTGCAACCACTCTAATTAACCTTTCTCTTTTCATTTGAGGAGTTTGTACTATGGGGGTTATAGGGCTAGGCCGCCAGTTAGCAAGGGCTCTTTGCCTTCTAGCCTCTTCTATTGTTTGTGCATTTACAGGCCTGGGAAGTCCTGTATTTAGAGGCCTGGGAAATTGCGTATTTACAGGAGTAGGAAATGAACCTGGTCTGCGGTTAACATTAATTCTGCGTCTTAGCTTCAATTAAACACCTCTCAAATTAACTTATTATTTTCAATATGGAACCAATTTTCATAAAAGATAATACTCGTTTCCAGAATTTAAACCTGCGCTTCCGGCAGTTTTACGCTTGCTGTTCCTTCGCCTTGCAATGCTATAAATATTTCTCTCCAGAATTCTTCTTGCCAGATGTTTATTTTTCCCTTGTTTGTGAGGAAGAGCATTGGAATGAAAACGTTTACCATTTCTATTGGTGTTTTTTCTGTTATTAGCTGTGAAAATCTTGTTATGCCTTGGGAATCTGCTTTTTTTTGTATTAGCAGGTATGTTTCTTCTATTTTTTTTTCTATGTTTTCCTGGTTCAGCATTATCTTGAATTCTGGAATTTCTTTTTCCCTTAAAATATTTCCGCGTTGCTTTGTTTTTTCCAAAATTGCTTCTATGTTTGAAACAAGCTCGTCCAGAGTTATTTTGCCAGTGCGCAATTGCCTTCCGTGCCGTAATTCCGGAATGTTTTGTTCAAAGAATTGAATTTCTTCTTTTGTCATTTCTTTTGTTGTTTCTTCTTCGTCTTCAATTGAACTGATTTTGATTGTTCTTGCCTTGAATTTTAAAAGGATTGTTGAAGCCAGAATCGCGTTTGCAGGAAGTTTTAAATCTGCTTTTTCAAGAGCCTGAATTTTTTGGAAATACCTGTTTGCCAGTTCCACCAGGTCTATGTCCCAGGGATTCATTTTGTTGCTTTTAACAAGGTCAATAAGGATTGTTTTCCATGCCGGCTGGTCAACCAAGTCAACGAGGTTAATCCTGTTCTGTTCAAACCCTTGTGTTTCTGGGATTGGCGTTTCCATGAAAAAATGAAAATGCAAAAGGTTAATAAACAAGAAAGTGAAATATTAATCTGGTTTTGTCATGGAAAGAGTTGCAACCGGCATTCCGGGTTTAGACGAGCTTTTGAAAGGCGGAATTCCCAAGGGGAGTTCTGTTCTTGTTTCCGGAGGCCCTGGTGCGGGAAAAAGCATTTTTTCAATGCAGTACATTGTAGAGGGCGCTAGGCTGTACAATGAATGCGGCTTGTATGTCAGCATTGAAAGCAATCCTAAAAATATATTGTGGGATATGGCTTCTTTTAACTGGGACATCAAAAAATTTCAGGATAAAAAAATGATTAATATTTACAGGATGAAAATGGGTTATAATAAAGACTATAAGCTGGTTGAAGACAAGATTGACGAGGAACTGGAAATAATTGCTTCAATGCTAAAAGAAATGAATGCAAAAAGGCTTGTTATTGATTCAACGACTTCTTTTGGCATTTGGTTTGACAAGGCTATTCTGCGGGCAATGCTTTTCAAGTTTGTTGATTATTTGAAGGAATTGGGTTGCACCACTATTCTTACAAGCGAAATGCCTAATACAAAAGAAAAATTCAGTGCTTTTGGCGTTGAAGAATTTATTGTTGATGGCGTAATTGTCCTGTTTTTCACTCCGCCTTACAGGAGCATTTTTGTAAGAAAAATGCGCGGAACAGCGCATGACAAAAACCTGCATCCTTTCGAAATCACTGACCAGGGGCTAATAGTAAAGCCAAAAGAAACAGTTCTCTGGGAAGCCACCAAATAAGCCTTTCTTTGAAAAAGAAAGCCTTGGCACGATGTCAAGCAGAGAAACATTGAAGCAATATTTGACTGCTTGAAATCGTGGGGAAAGAAACAATTTTTCCTTCGGAAAAATTGGAAAAAAATCTGGAAAAGAGCAGTTTTTCTTCGAAAAACTGTTGTTGATTTTTATGCCAGAACCAATTAG
>JAGVNX010000007.1 GCA_020053055.1 Candidatus Iainarchaeum sp. | reverse complement strand
GAAACCGAAGTGTTCGTTTATTTCTTCAATGACTTTTTTGGTGCTTGCTATTTTTGGCAAAAAATTGCTGGCATTTGATTTTGTCATTGCTTTCGCGATTATTTTCTCGACCATTAGAAAAAAATAACCCAAAATCGTTTTAAAGGAATATTTCCACAATGACAAAAAAACGGCCCGATGCCCTGCCTTGCTTTTGGTGCGTAGGTTATTAAGCTTTTTAAACAAAATAATATTGTGAGTTGTTTGCCAAAAATAAAGTATCCAAAATTTTTGTTGTTGATTCTGACTTTTATAATTGCCTATGTTTTGTTTATTGGCAGGGACTTGTTGTTTTTGCAGCAAGTCTTGTTGGATTTGAACTATTTGGGAAGCTTTTTTGCAGGAATTTTTTTTGTTTATGGTTTTACTGCAGCGCCGGCAACAGCGATTCTGTTAATCATTGCAAAACAGCAAAACATCATTATAAGTTGTCTTGTTGCGGGCATTGGAAGCTTAATTGGAGACTTAATTATTTTCAAGATTATTCGGCATTCTTTTCAGGACGAGATTGACGAGTTGTCAAAGGAAGAAATTTCTCTTCAAATCGGAAGAAGCATTCCTGGCTCTTTGAAAAAATATTTGGCAGTAATTTTTGCTGGGATAATAATTGCTTCTCCTCTTCCGGGTGAAATTGGAGTTTCCCTGCTGGCAATTTCTACAAAAATTTCGCAGAAAACGTTTATTGTTTTGTCTTATGTTTTGAACACAATTGGAATTTTTGTTATTTTATGGATTGGTTCCCAAATATGATTTGCTGCTTTTTTTGAAAACGGTTATCTGAATCTTTTTCTCCCTCTTTGTAGTGGCATTGTTTCGATATGGAATTGCCATTGCAAGAGTTTTATTAAAATCATTGAAACAGCAGTAGTAATAAGGAGCATGAACAATAGCATTCCCCAGTTTCCGGTGCGAAGAAAATATAGTGTAAAATCTCCGCTCCAAAGCCTAAGTTGCAATGAAATGAAAAGCACTATTGCAAAAGCAACCAAAAAAATTATTATCTTCCAAGACCAGGAAACTACTCTTTCTATAATTATTGTTGCAGAACTCCTGCCTCACATCCTTTTTAACGCGTTTTTGCTGCTGGTTTTTTCTTCACTGAAATAGCCAAAACGCTTAATAATAAAAGGCCTTTATTCTATTAAAATTTAACCCAGAACCAGTTTTGCCAAAGAGCTTGTTAAAATCCTTTTGTATAATTTTTACATGTCGATTTTGTATCTTCTTTCGGAGCAGTTTGGTCTTTCAGGCTAAGGCCTTTACTTTTTCCGGCTCGATTTTTTCCATGGCACTTTTCATCAGCTTGCTATCCAATTCAATTAGCTGTTTAACGACCGGGTTTTTTTTGTCTATTTTGTACATTTGCGCCTTGCCGACCTTGCGCGTAAAAGTTACTACTCCTGTTTCTTCAAGGTTATTCCAGAAGGTTTCCAAAGTATTCCAGGAAACATTCGCGTTTTTGCCAATGTCTTTTTTTGAGTAGTCAAAAATATCGTTTTCTATCAAGAAATCAAGCACCCGGATTACGGGATAGTCTCCAAAAAATTCCACAAACAAAGATTTGTCTTCAGTCATTGAAAATCACGTTATGTTACATATCTGTATAGAAAATTAAGTTTAAATATTTTACTCTTAATGTTTCAATAAATGAAACTTTCTTCTTTTGAGATTAGGCAGAGGATTTTGCGCAAAATGGTTAGGCATAATTGGTGGGGAGGCAAGCACACCGCCTTTGACAATATTCCAAAAGGCTTTCCAAAAGAACTCTGGAAAGATGTCAAAAACGAGCTGAAACAGCTTGCAAGGGAAGGTTTTGTTGTAAAAAAGCCCACTGGCTATGGCTTGCATGTTTCGCTTAATGTTGGCATGAAGCCAGAGATTGAGAAAATAATTTTTGAGAGCAATTCAGGTTTGGAGGTGTAAAAATGGCCGGATGGACTCATATAATTTTGGAAGCGTACTGTGGCAGAAAGTGGAGCGACAAGAAAGATAAATATCATTACAAACTGGTTGATTCCAAGAGATGCAAAATGAAAAAAGCGCCCAATCCAAATTATGATTCCAATTATAAAACTCCAAAAAAGCCAAGCTACTGTCCAAATCTTCCGCGCTACATTTGCCTTGAAAAGAATTGCCCGCATTTATTGTATACTGACGCAGTAGAAACAGACTATCGCTTTCTGGACAAAAAGTATCACAAAGGCAAGCGCAAATAATTCTTCGTCTTTCGGAACAGTTTGAGTGATAGCGGGATGATTTTGCCCATATAAACTGGCTATTTTTTTGCCCATGCGTGCCTTTAAATTCTTATTGCAGCACTATTTTTTTATCAATTTTTTATGCTAATAATGCGAAATTTTATGCTATTGGGGGTTTTTTTTGATGTCTAAAGATAAGGCTGAAGATAAGATAGAAGAGGCAAAAGAAGAAAATATTCGGGAAAAAATTGAAGAAATGGAAGCTTCCGGCGAAGAAATTCCTGAAGACAAACTCCCGTTTCCTAGGGCAACAATTGTCAATATGCTTAGAAAAAACTTAAGCAAAGGAAAACAGATTAAAGGCCAGGTAAAAGACGAGTTGAATATTTGGCTTGGAAAAATGGTTCAAAGAATAGCGGAAAAAATGGACACTCACCCTTACACTTATGTTGACGGCGGAATGTTCCGCGAAGCAATAGAGCCTTACGAAACAGTCCAGGACATTGAAAAAGAAAAAGAAAGAATAATCAAGCAATTAGAAAGCGTAAAAGCTGCCTGCGATGTCCTCATAAACGAAGTTGACAGAAAATTTGTCAAATAATTTTTTTTATTTCAATGGATTCAGGCCTGCGGCGCATAATAAACTTTTTCTATTTTGAATATTGTTATCCAGCTGAATTCTTTTATTATTTCCGGGAATTTTTGGCGGATTTCTTTCATGAGTTCATGGAATTCTTTTGGAGTTTGCAGCATTGCTTCAAATTCAAGGTCTGAAACTCCTATTGCTTCTGTTACAAACATTACATTTGTTTTTGATTTTAAATAAGAAATCAGCTTTGAATATTTTTCTTCAGAAAGGTTCTGCAAGCGCAGAAAAACCTTGTGCCAAGTATAGCCGATTTTTGAATAATCAAGCATTACCATGTAGCCAAGAATGAATTTATTTTTTTCAAGGTTCTTTATCCTGTATCTGACTGCCTTGTCGGAAATGCCGAGTTGCTTGGCCATTTCAACAAGGGAAGTGCGGCTGTTCTTTGCAAGAACCTGCAAAATTTTTTCATCAACAGCATCTATTTCAAAGCGCGAAAATTTTTGCTCCATTACCAGTTCATGCAGTGTCTTTTCTCCTGTAAGATATCTGTGCGAAATGTGATGCGCCCTGACAATAAAAGAAATATCCACTTCTTTAAGGAATTCTCCAAAATTGAAATTGAGCTCTTTCAATGAATTGTCAAAATCTTTCAAGTCCTTTGACCAAAAAACCATTGCCATATCATATGCGCCGTCAGTTTTCAGAACCCAGCCAGCATCAGGCATTTTCAAGCAGAATTTTATAATTTCGTCTTCATTGTAACTGCCCTGCAGTTTAATCCAGAGTCTTGCGCTCAGCCTTTGCAGCCTGAAAATATCAATCACGGCATAATAGCCAAGAATGATTTTTTCCCGCTCAAGTTTCTCAAGACGTTTTTTGACAGCCTGCTTTGAAAGCCTGACTTTTTTTGCAAGCGCAGAAATGGGCTGCCTTGAATTAATGTCCAGCTCAACAAGAAGGCGCCTGTCTGTTAAGTCCAAACCAATCATAAATTAACAATTGTAAAAATATATTAATAAATTTTTCCTTTTGTTCTGAAAATTATTAATAATTATTATTAATGTGGCAAGCTGAAATTATTGTATGGTGGTAACATGCAGAAGTGGATAACGGGCGTTGTGGCAAAAAGGCACTGTAAAAATGAAACTGGCGGAGGCTGCTGTTCAAACCTTTAAACATAAAACCAGGGGTGAAAAAATGCAAAAAAATTGGATTAAAAAGATTTCAAAAGAAAGGGCACTGACCTGCCAAACTAATGGCGGCATGGCTCCTCTTGGCTAGGTGATTTTATGGAATGGATTGAGTTCAAGAAATGCGAAAGAAACCTCAAGCAAAATAACAGTGGCGGGTTCTGTTCCAACTTTTAG
>JAGVNX010000001.1 GCA_020053055.1 Candidatus Iainarchaeum sp. | reverse complement strand
TTTTAAACACGAACTATTTACATTCTCTTTACAATTGGGGGCAAAAACGAAGGGTTTAATTGGTGTTAACAACTACGTTTTTTCAGGCGATGATGAGGTCAAGCACTATAGTAATGTATAGGCGTTATGGTAACGTTTAAAAACTGTTGCCATCACTATAGTGGCTATGGGTTCAAAGGATGTTCGCAACCTCGAGTTTACGTTGAAACGCCTTGCTAATTCCCCAATGCTGGCTTACAATAAAGGCAAGGTTTCAGAATACTTTGAGGAAAAAGTGGCGCAAGGCGTCAAAAAAACCAGCTACTATTATGTCTTGCGCATTCTCATTGAATTAGGCGAGCATATTAGGGACAAAAGGTTTGAGGACGTCTCTGGCCCGGAAATGATTGCCTTTTTCAACAACCTCAAGCCAAAGGATAAGGTTTTGAAGACCAAGAACGGCGGCATTTTCCGAATGAAGATTGACGAATATAGCGAGAACACTTTGTGGCAATACAAGGCTTCTGTCAAAACCTTTTACTGCTGGCTGTTCAAAAAAGGAAGCGATGAAACACCACCTGATGCTGTCCGCTGGATCAAAAAGCTTGGCCACAAGCCAACAAACACCTGGGACAAATTCAAAAAAGAAATTCTCACTGGAGAGGAGATTAACCGCTTGTTGAAGATTGCAAAGAATGCCAGAAACAAAGCCATTATTGCAATCTTGTGGGAATACGGTCTGCGGGCCTCAGAATTATTGAATATGCGGAAGTCTGATTTGAAGATTCACGAGAATTACATTGAGTTTGAAGTTGACGGCAAAACTGGAAAGAGGGAAGTTATTTTGGTTGAAAGCAAGCCGTTTCTGGAAGCCTGGCTTGCCGAATTGGAAGAAAAGAAAGAACAGTTGCCGGAAAACATGCGAGACTATGTTTGGATTGCCTTCAGTTCAAGAGGCTTCCACAAGAAAGCATTGGGAACAGCACTCATCTCCCGCGATGCTTTAAACGTCAAACTGAAATACTTGGCAAAAAAAGCAGGTATTACTAAGAGGGTTTGGACTCATGGCTTCAGGCACAGCTCTGCAACAAAAGACGCTGTCAAAGGCTACAACGAAGCAAAACTAAAGGCAAAGTTTGGCTGGAGCCAAAAAAGCAACATGCCTTCTATTTACGTTCACTTTGCTAACCAAAATTTGAAGAAAGAGATTTTGGTTGAGAAAGGCATTTGGAAGCCAGACAAAAAAGAAGACGAACCACTATCCACCCACACTATTGATTGCCCTTTTTGCACTACTCTGAATTTGAAGGAAAGCAATTTTTGCAGCAAATGCGGAAAACCACTCAACACTGAAACATTGAAAGTATTGGAGCAAAAGGCCAACGCTACAGACTTGCTCAAAGAAATCATCAAAACTGAATTGGAAAAGAAAGGCGTTGACCTGGCAGAAGTAGCCAGAATTCTTGCGGCAAAAAGTTAGGCTGATAATTAACGAAGTTTTTCTCAACCTAACGTCTGATTTTCAAGGCTTGCAAAACATATTCACTTACTGAATAATTCAGTTAGTGAATACATTCTAATTCACCTATTTTGGGAGAATTGTAATACAAAGTAGAAGGCGTTATTTTTGCTGTGGATTGATTTTTAGCATTTCGATAATTAATTTGTCGATTGTGTCTTGTTTTTCTTTTGAAATGTTTCCAATTTTGCGTTTTAGCCTGCTTTCGTCTTGAGAACTGAGTTGATAAACCAAGGCAATGCTGTCAGCACTTAAACCGTTTTCTGGAGTTTGTTCTATTAATTCTGTGAAGGAGAATTTTGCACGATCCATATTGCTTGTTAATGGAACAACGAGCAACATGCTATTGGCTCTTGCAAGGATGATTGCTGGGCGTTCACCTTTTTGTTCATGACCCTTCCCTTCTGGTAACTCCATTATCCAGACTTCGCTTTTTTTCATGAGAATTAGCCCCGCATTGATTTGAGAGATGCATCCTGCCAGGCTTTGGCTTCTTCTTTCATTTCTGCCAATTCTTTCTCGCTTGGCCTGAACAAAAACTCTTTTGCTTTTGAAACACCAATCGCAATTTGTGCTTCAGAATAAAACGACTTCATTCTCTTGACATTTTTCAATGCGGTTAGTGGATCTTGTTTTTGGTCAAAAGCAAAAAAGGAATACGTTGCAGCAACTTCCAGAGTGCTTGGCTTGAATTCTCCAAACAATTCCTTGAATTCTTGAATGTCTTTTGATTCTGCATTTGAAAGATTTGAAGAGCTTTCCAAATGCTCGACCTTTTTCTTGTTGTCATAAACTTGGTCAGTCAGTTCTTTGGAATAAGGCCCACGAACATACAAATGATAACCAAAACCAGTTTTGATTCCTTTCAACTGCAACAAATAAACAGCTTTTTGAATAATCAAACGGTTTTCAAAGTCGTCAATTTTTGGCTGGAAACCCAGCTCCTTGAAACACGCAACCACTTTATCCAAACTCATTATTTTTTCACCCCACATTCAACTAATTTCTTCAACCAATCTTTTATGTGATCCCAGGCCTGTTGACCTTCCTGAGTTATTTGATAGGTTTCCAATTCCTTTCCTTCCAAAGTAATTTTTTTTGAAGTAACATAACCAGTTTCTTCCAAAGATTTAAGGTTTGTGTAAAGCGCTCCGTCAGTAACCTGCAACACTGCCTTTAATTCCCGATATGAAACCCCATCTTTGCCAACGCTGGCTATGCTAGACAATAACTGCAAGCGTATCAAAGAAAAAATGCTTGAGTTTAATGCTTTTGATTCTTCAATCAAGGATAAAAAATCGCTATTCATGACTATACCAACTATGGTGCATTTCCATAAGAATAGAACAACCAATAAGTATAAAAGCTTTTAGTATCACTTTAATTTTAAAAGCAAAAGTAAAAGCTGGTTTGTATGGTAAATCTTTATAGAAGGGGCAGGATTGCTGAAGGAAAGGTTGCAAGCGACCTTCGCTCCAAAGGTTTCAGAAACATTCGCCAGAGCGCTGGAAGCCGCGGGCCTGCTGACATTTATGCTTACAAAGGCGGCCAAAAATACTATGTTCAAGTAAAAAGTGGAACAGCAAGAGTAAACTCCCAAGGCATAAACCGGCTGCGCAGGCTGGCCAGAGACAGAGGCGGCACAGCAGTAGTCATTAACCGCCAAAACGCAAAAAACAAATGGCGCTTCTTCGGAAACTGGGGTTAAAACTGTTACACAAAAGTGAGTGAATCACTAACCTGAACGTAACAAATGGGATAATGGAATTTATCTAATTTTCCCATAAAGTAGATACTGCTTCTAAAGCATTGAAAAGCTCGTTAGCCAATCTATCACACAAATTATCATTTAGTTGCAGATAGTTACTTGAAATGGAATATTTTTTTGAAAATGCCTTTTTGAAAATTGCAAGCAACTCACTCTTTTGGACTGACGCCTTGTTTATGACTATCGCTAGCTCTTTAAAGTTTTTTATATCTATCCCGCTAAGTTCGTTAAATAAATCTATTTTCAATTCTTGGCTACCCAAAAGTTTCTGACTATCTCCAGAGAAATTAGTCCCTGTAGAATTAATGAGCTCAAGGATACTTTGCTGGTTTATTATTTCTAAAAGATCAACATTTTTATCAAAAGTCGCCATAACTGCTTTTTCGGATTCTGCAATGTGATCTCTCGCCAATGCAGCTATTAAACTGGCCAAGTGTAAATTCTTGGTTTCTACGTTATCCAAATCTGCGACTTCATCATCAAGTATCCCAAAGCTATATTTTGAAGGAGTTATTCTTAATGTTGATAAACCAATTTTCAAGTTTCCTGGCTCCTTTAAGATAATTTTTCTAATGTCTTGCATAAACTCTTTTTTGAAATCGGAAAAAGAGGTATTTCTATCCAAAACTCCGACTCTAGTTGCAGTTGAGTACTTAACAAAGTCATATTTTGGTTTATTATTTTTAGTTAAAGTTAAACTATATTGTCTTTCAATACTTTGCAACTCCACCGGTTTCTTGTACCCAAAATCAGGTTTCCTGCAACTTAACACATCAATCTTGTCAACTAACTTTCCTTCTTCAGACGCGCTCATTATCAAATATACTGAAAAAAGATTTGCATCTACTGCCTTTTCAACAGTATTTATATTCACGTTTGCAAAATTTTTGTCGATCACCTTGTGAATTATTGCATATTTATCGGCTTTTTTAATCTTCTTCGATAAATCTTTTTCTAATTCTTCAACTAACCGCTTAAGTAAAAATGTTCCTGAGTCATACCAATCTCCATTTCCTAGCTCGACTTTGAAGAAATCAAATCTACGTTTTAGTTCGGGATCATCAGCTAATTTTGTTTTCATCTGGCTTATTGCATTAATATCGGCCAAAAGGTCGCCGAGTTTGAAATGTTTGTTTTCTTCATTCTTTTTTTGCATTAATTCGTGATAAGCCATCAACAAGTAAACAACATCATCGTCAGAAGCGCCTTGACAGACATTTCTTTTGAAATTTATATCTTTGTTAAGTAATATTGCCATTAGCGCATTGGCATATGCTTTTTTGTTCTCTATTTTCAAGTTACTTTCTAGCGCCTCCGAAAAAAGGGTTAAGAAGTTCATTTCAAAAGTCTGATTGAAATCAATAGACTTTACTATTTGTGTGATTCCAATGTTTCTTTCTAGAAGCACTCCTTCGTCAGAAAGCCGGGTTTCATAATTTTTAAAATAGTTGTGGACTCTGTGGCACAAATTAACGTTTTTTGATATTTCAATTGGACTAAACTCTTTTGTTTTTTTAAGTATCTCGAATATTTCCCCTTCTTTAATGTCTTGGTTATTTACGTCAATGTGGCCTGAGTTATATAAAATCTTTGCAAGTATTTTACATTTCTTGTCATCTGCCTTTATTTCAACCCATAGGCCATAGGTATTTTTACCCCTATAATACTCGAATAAAATCTCCAGAATTTTTTCATCTATTTTTAGTTTCTCAGCTAGGTTGCGAAGAACCAATTTAGCTTTTAACTCAGCATCTTCTTTATCTCTGGCATCAGAAGGCGGGTTTATTTTCAAACTGGTTATTTCAGACTCAACATTTATTTTGAAAAAGTTAAGCGAATTTTTAACTTCATCGCAAGTGTTTTCCCAAGCAGATACAAATTTGTTCTCAGAATAAACCTCTTTTAGAACTGGGGTGGATCGAGATAAATATTGCATTGCAATACCAAAAGAGGACTTAACTTTCTCAAAGCCAGTTTGATCCGAGACTTTTTCCATTTTAAGATTGTAAGGTTTCTTCTGCAAGATATCTATTTTTTCTAGTTGAGATTCTAAATCGTCAAATTTATGCGCTTTCACAGCCAAGTTTTCATCCAAACTTTTTTTTATTGTCCATGCAACAACAAATAGGATTACGGTTCCAAGGATTGTAACAATCGATGACAGTAACTGTGGATCAATCGGGATTATTTTTAAAATACTTGGAAAAAAGTAAACAATAAATGGCCAAAGCAATCCTAAAAAAACAAGTATCCCAAAAGGTAAAATTAACAGAATAAATTTTTGCAAGGCGCTATTGAGGATTGTGAAAATATTACTTGCAACCTCTCTTGCGTCCAAATAATTTTTGAATAGATTTTGCCTCGCAACCTCAGCATCTTTTTTAATTTCATTTCGATAATTTGTGAGTTCTGAATAAATCTTCTGTATATGCTCACTGAATTCAGTGTAAAACTTTTTGCCTTCTTCGTCAAGACCCAGAGTTTTTTGATTAAGTTCTTTGAGTAAATCATCAACTTTCTGCTCTGTTTCCTTTAATCTATTTGAAGACATAGAATCAACCGCTGGCCTGCCCAAAGCCAGCCAATAAAGACATAGTGGCAATAGTTATTTAAAAGTTTGAAACATATATAGAAACGAGATTTGAGATGAAAAAGGACTATTCTGGCTGGGGCAAGGAAGAACTCATTCGAGAGATTAATTCCTTAAAGAAACGGAAAAAGTATGGCTTGGTTTGGGATGAAGAACGCGAGCCGGAAAAAGTTGTTTTGGACTGCAAAGAAAAACTGCCTGTTTTGAAAGAAGTCAAAGACAAAGAAATTGCTACAGACAAAAAACAGCCCACAAATATCCTAATTGAAGGTGACAACTACCATACGCTCTCTGTTCTAAATTACACCCACAAAGGAAAAATAGATGTTATTTACATAGACCCACCATATAACACTGGAAATGACAAAGAGTGGAAATATAATGACAAATATGTAAATCGGGAAGATGCTTACAGGCATAGCAAATGGCTTAGTTTTATACAAAAAAGATTAATACTCGCCAAAAATTTGCTTAGCAAAAAAGGCGCAATATTCATTAGCATAAATTATATTGAATTAAGTAATCTGATTCTACTCATGGATGAGATATTTGGAGAAAAGAATTTTGTACAACTAGTCACTATTGAATCTGCCACAACCGCGAGCTTTAGAACAATAAACACTTGCCCAGTTAATGTGGCTGAATATTTAGTTATTTATGCAAAAGACCGAGATTCGTTTAGGCCAAAAGAAGTTTACCGCGAATCAAAATATTCTGAAGATTATTCTCATTTTATAGAAAATTTTGAGAAACATCATTCCTTGTGGAAATTAATTAACATTGATGAAATAATCTATAGAAATTCAAAGGTAAAAGATTGGAAGGAGTTCAAACAAAAATATGGCGAAAATTGGAAAGAAATGAGGTATCAACTGAAAGCTGATTTTTGCAATAAAAATAGGGATAGAATCGTTAGTTTAAATACACTCCAGAAACCATCTGATAAAATACAAAAAATAATTGATGAGTCAAAACAAGAAAAAGGGAAAGTGTTTTGTTATGAAAGGGAGCAAAAAAATAACATCTATGTCTATAATGGGAGAACACTGGCCTTTTACAAAAATAAATTTAGAATTGTAAATGGAAAAGAAGTGGTTTCCGAGATTCTTACCAATATTTGGGATGATATATCTTTCCTGAGCTTGGGCCATGAAGGAGAAGTTGATTTTCTTAATGGAAAGAAACCAATGGCACTGATCAAGAGAGTAATAAAAATAGCGGGAGCCACACAAAATTCAACAATTCTTGATTTTTTTGCTGGCTCTGGAACCACAGGACATGCTGTGCTGGAACTAAACAAAGAAGAGTCAAGCAATATGGGTTTTATTTTATGCACCAATAATGAAAATAATATTTGCACTGACATGTGTTATCCAAGAATCGAAAAAGCAATTAAAGGTCACAAAAAGAATGGCGAACCAGTTTCTGGACTCGGCGGAAACCTGAAACACTTTTGCACTGATTTTATTGGCGCATCTCCAACTGACAAGAATAAGCGGGATTTGGTGAATAAGTGTACTGAAATGTTGTGTTTGAAGGAGAATGCTTTTGAGCTTGTGAAGAAAGGAGATAACTTCAGAATATTCAAGGATTCACATAAGCATCTTGGAATTATTTATGATGAAGAATCAATTAGCGAGTTTAAGAAAGAGGCTAAAAAGATTAATGGCAATTTTATTGTTTACGTTTTTTCATTAGACCAAAGCGCTCACGAGGAACGCTTTAAGGACATGAAAGGCAGGGTAAAGCTTAATCCTATTCCTGAAGTAATTTTGGCGGTTTATAGGAGAATTTTCAAATAGTGGTTTTTATGGAATTGAAAGAATATCAAGAGGACAAGATAGAACGGCTCAAAGAAGAAATAAACGAGCTCCTCGAGTCCCAAGAAAACAGAGTTATCATTCTTAAGGCTCCAACAGGCTCGGGAAAAACAGTAATGGTAGCGGAAACGCTAAAACGCCTTGTAAAGAAAAGAGAAGACAGGAAAGAGTTGGCGTTTATTTGGATTGCTCCGCGAATGCTGCACGGCCAAAGCAAAGACAAACTGGACAATTATTATGAAAACGACAGGACTTTGGAATGTGTTTCTGTTGATGATTTGCAAGATGGAATGATTCAAGAGAACGAAATTTTGTTTTTGAATTGGGAAAGCCTGAACAAGAAAAACAATATCCTAATGATTGACAACGAGCTTGATAAAAACCTGACAAGAATTGTTGAGAAAACCAAGGACGAAGGCCGAGAAATAATCCTTGTAATTGATGAAAGCCACCATACTGCAAAAACAGAAACTGCAAGACGCTTGATTAATGATATTTCTCCAAAGATTACTTTGGAAGTTTCTGCTACTCCACATTTGGTCATTAATGATCCAAATTTTACTCCAAGAATTGTAGAGGTTGAGTTTAGCAAGGTTATTGAAGAGGGCATGATAAAAAAAGAGGTTTTGATTAATCCCGGCTTGGACAAGGAAAAAACAAAGGGTGGTGCAGACTCTCTGGTAATAAAAGCTGCATTGGACAAAAAAGCAGAGTTACTGGCTGGATTAAAGGCAGAAAAATCAAAAGTAAACCCATTAATACTTATTCAGTTGCCTGATAAAAAAGCGGGTGTTTTGGACAGAAAGGAAGAGATTGTAAAAAAGCTTGAAACCGAGTTTAAGGTAACTGAAGCGAATGGCAAGCTTGCGATTTGGTTGTCTGAAGAAAAAACACCGAACCTGGCCAATATTGAGAAAGAGGACAGTGAGGTTGAGGTTTTGTTGTTCAAGCAGGCAATTGCTTTGGGCTGGGACTGCCCCCGAGCAGCAATTTTGGTTTTGTTTAGGGATTGGAAAAGCATCGAGTTTTCTATTCAAACAATTGGTCGAATAATGAGAATGCCAGACTTTTACCATTACGGAAACGAGGCCCTAAACAAAGGATATGTTTTCACAAACCTAAGCGACATCAGCATCCAAGAAGGAATTGCAAAAGACTACATTACTGTATTTGAAGCCAAAAGAAATGACAAAATTTACAAAAATGTGGATTTACAATCAATTCATATAATGCGGCAAAGAGAAAAAACGAGATTGTCTGGACAGTTTTCAGAAATCTTTTTGGAAGTCGCAACAAAAAACAAATTGCATAATGAGATTGACCTTAAAGCAAAAGCAGTAACTGAAATAATGGTTGATGGAAAAATCCAAAAAATAGACCAAATAATCGACCATGTCTACAAAGCAGGCGTGTTGAAAGTAAAACAAGAAGAAGTGGAAATACAATATTTGTTTGAATTATTTATCAGGGAAAATTGTAAACCTTATGCGCCCGCCGACTCAAGTGGAAGAATCAGAACAGCAATTTACAAGTTTTTTGAAAAAAAGATCAAGATAAAAGATGAGACTCAGATTCAAAAAATAATCCTCTCTGACGAAAACATGGAAAAAGTAAAAAGAAACATTGCAGAAGCAAAAGACGCTTACAAAAAAGCTGTTGTAGATGTTGAGGAAGAAGCAAACGTAGAGAAATACCGCTGGAATGTTCCCGAAATAATTTCCTACAACAGCAACTATAAAGAAACAAAAATGAACAAATCAATAATAACCCCATTCTATGCAAAAACACAAAGCAAACCAGAACAAGAATTCATTAAACTACTTGAAAAATCTGAAAATGTTGTCTGGTGGTTCAAAAACGGAGAAACTGAAATCAAATACTTTGCCGTGCTTTGGGAAGACGAATTTGGAAAAAAGCATGGCTTCTATGTTGACTTTATTTTCCAGATGAAAGATGGGACTATTGGCATCTTTGACACTAAATCAGGCCGAACAGCCCAAGGAGACGCCAAACAAAAAGCTGAAGCCCTGGCAAAATATATCAAAGAAGAAAACAAGAGAGGCAAACATTTAGTTGGCGGTCTGATAATCCAAAAAGATGACATTTGGAGATACAACGATAGCGAAAATTATTCGTTTGATGAAAATAACCTCGACCAAGATTGGAAATTCCTCAAACTATAACCACTTTGCACCCTGTTTTTGCAACCATTTACAACCATGTCTAAAAGGGCGGTTTTGTGTTTATTGGCTAGCTTGGGCCATTTAAAGCACTTTTTGGCCGTATATTGTAATGGTTGCAGTTTTCAGTCTTTTTTTGAGAGTTTGCGAGGTAAATTGCACTTTGAAAAGCCAAATTTCTCAACCAAATTCAACCGTTTAGACATAACCTGCTTGACAGACTATGCGGGGTAGTTTGTCAGGCCAGGTAGTAGTAAAATAAGCGTTCAAAAGTATGTATGTAAGTATGTAGGGTAGTCTGTCAACAATACACAGTGTTTCAGGGAGCTGGTTAGCGCTGTGCTTCTTGACAGACTGGGCTGGGGTGTTTGTCAATTAGAATCAGTCTTTAATCCAAGTGAATCTGCTTGTATTTTGGTTCAAGAGAATTTTTTTGAGGTTGACAAGTGCCCCAATTTTCTTTCCGCCATTGCCGCCCCAGCCAAAATGAGTAATCAGTTGCTCTCTTGTCGGATTGTATTTTTCAACAAATTCTTTTATTGTCTGGTCTGGGTCTTTTTGCGCTTCTTCAAGTTTTTTGTCATCAATCCAGGCAACGTAAATCTTTCGCCGGTCATTGTAATTGCTCCTCAAGTCAATCCTAATGTCTAGATGGTAAGCTTTTAGCGCGGAAAAAAGCCTCTTCTTCTGGGTAGTGTCCAATACGCCCAAGCGCGTGCAATCATGAGAAGTAAATCTGCCTTTTTCTAAAACAATCTGGTATGCTTGATCCGCAAGCCGCCCCATTATGCCTAAAGGAGTCTGCTTAACAATCGCCCGAGTATTTGCGATAAAATTGACCAAAACTTCTTCAGCATGGTCGAGTTCCTTAAGGAAAGCGCTCTCACTCAAATGCTTTACGTTTTCCTCTCTCACCAATCTCATCTCCAATATTCCTGGCAATTATTCCGGCCTTGTCAAAAACCATTCTGCCATTCTTTACCTCGTCAAGAATTATTTCTGTGTCAGTTTCCTTCAACAACTTTCCCTGGAAGCGAAAACCGTTCTTTAAAATAATCTGCATTTTCTCACCTATCAGTAATCAAGTAAATTGTCCGCTCGGTTTCCAATTCAGCTCCGCCTAATTCCAAAGAATTCTCTTGCTGAAAGTAGGAGCAGTCAAAGCTTGTTTTTGGAAACTCGTGAAAGAAAATCAAGGGCTTGGAAATGCCATGCTCTAACAAGTTTATTCTTTCGCCTTTCTGGCCAGAAACCGTCAAAACAACAAACAAATGGCCAGTCTTCAAAGGAAAAAAATCTTTTCTAATCAATCTCATCTCAACACCTTACAAAAACCTCAATCAAGGTAGTTTATATTTGTACTAGCGGCTCCGGTTTTACAAAAAAAATAGTTCGTATTTAACCCCTATGATTAAAAATAGTTACTATAGTTGTTCTTTATAAAGAGGTTTTGAAAAATGCCGAGCAGAGAAGGAGTAACAACAATCCAGTTGGAAATGAAAACACGAGACAGATTAATGGGCATTGGAAAAAAAGGCGAAACGTACGACGAAATAATCAACAAGCTCGTGGACTTGTGGCAGAGAAAGAAAAAGTGACTTATTTTTACCACCCCCAACCGCCCCCGAACAGAAAGCTTTAAATAAGGTCGTAAATACAGTTGTATTTACAAGGTGTTTTAATTGGCCGGGCAAAAGGAAAAGAAATCAGAAATAATAAACATCCGAATTACGCCTGAACAAAGACGGCTTATTGATGACAGTAATTTGAGTCCAACTGAGATTTTTAACAAAATGGTAAATGTTGGAGTGCTTGAAAAAAGGAAAGAAACAGCCAAACAGAATCTTGAAAAATACCCCTGCATAAAGGCTCTTTTTCATGAAAACTGGGTTTTAGCAGAAATAAACCGCCTAAAATTCAATAAGGATGGCGATGTCTTCGGCAACGGCTTGGCATGGCTGTTATCAGTCAATCCTGATGAAAAAGTTTTGAAGCATATTGAGGAAAACAAGAAGCTCGCTGAAAAAGGCAATGTTGATGCTGGCATGATGGCTTATTTGCAAGGCAGCTTTATTTATGAGCCATTGTTGAAATTGGAAGAACTGGAACAGAACCTATTGCTATTGAAAAATGAGTCAAAAATTGCCAGAACAATCAAAAAAGCCCAAAACGAGGATCAGTTTTGGCAAACATTGTCCGAAATTGAAGTTGCTGCCTATTTTAAAAGAAAGGGATTATTCAAAGAGTTTGAACCAAAAATTGAAGGAAAAACTCCAGATATTTTGGCAAATCTTGATGGAAACGATTTTTGTATTGAGGTTTTTACCCCTAGCCTGGCCAAAGAATTGGAAGAGGCTATGAGAAAGGGCGAGGCGATTACTTTGGGAAACAGAGCTTGGGGGAAACTTGATGAGAAACTTAATCAATTACCTAAAAAAACGCCTTCAATCATTGTAATAAATAGGGCGTTTTCAGAAATAGATGCCATAAATGTTGCGGATGCAATAATGGGAAGCCTGAGCCTTTTGCTGCCAAAGGACCCGAAGCTCGAACCGAAAGTATTCAGAAAAAACGATGGCCTGGCTGGCCTGAGAAGCTTGGACAATGTAAAAGCAATAGTTCTTTACAAAAGAGTATTTGACTTTAACAAAGGCCTCGTAACAATCCCAGAGATTAAGCCAGTCAAGATTGAAGGCGGGAAAAATATAAGCAAGAAACAGGAAGCCCTACTTGGAGAGGCATTCCAGTCAATGATTTTTGGGCTTGAAAGGATTCATTTTAAGGAATAATCTCTATACATTACAGTAGGCGATGATGAGGTTAACACCGTCTGACGCAAGAATGATGAGTTAACTCAACACTGAGCCTTTTATATTTGGCTTTTTTTTTTCAGAATCAGTTGTTT
>JAGVNX010000037.1 GCA_020053055.1 Candidatus Iainarchaeum sp. | reverse complement strand
GTTATGAAGCAAATCAACTCGCTTGCCTAATTTTCTTTTGGTTGCCACTTTTGCAAAAACATTTTTAGCTTCAGCTTCAGAAATACGCCCTTCTGCCAAACCAGAGTATATCCGCCCCGCCCTTCTTTCTGCAGTCTTGGGCAAGCCAACAAGCGACCTAGTAACATATTTTACCCATCTCTTCGGATTGCGCAGCGCCATAATAAGATAAAAAAACAATCAGAATTAAAAGTTTGCTTTTGAAAAAATTTAAAAAAAATAACAATTCTGAACCATGCCTTTTTAGTTTTCTAAAGTCCAATCTGGGAGAAGCGAACTAGAATTGCACAGCAATTCTTTCTTTCCCAAGGCTTTCTTTTTAAAGAAAGGCTTTTTAAGGCTTTTTAAACCCTTTAAATACTAGGCTTTTTAAATGCCTGTTTTTTTGGAGTGGTGCCTTTGGTAAAATATCAAATTGTTAATCTTGTTGCTAGCGCGTCTTTGAATGCAAATCTTGACTTGTATAATCTGGCAGTTGCAATTCCAAGCATTGAATACGAGCCGGAACAATTTCCAGGAGCAATTTTAAAATTAAAAGAGCCAAAGGTTTCAATGCTATTGTTCAAAAACGGAAAAGTAATTTGTTCAGGAGCAAGTTCCGAAAAAGAAATTTCGCTTGGAATAAGAAAAGCCTCAAAGCTGATTCACGGCATTCAAAAAAACGTTAAAATCCAGACAAAGGTAAAATACGAGGTCGTGAATTTGGTTGCAACCGCAAACATTAACCAGACTCTTGACTTGTTCCAGACCGCCTTGAAACTTGACAATGTTGAATACGAGCCGGAACAATTTCCAGGAGCAATTTTGAGGATTGCGGAACCAAAAATTACCCTGCTTTTGTTCAAGAACGGAAAAATGATTATTGCAGGGGCAAAAAAAGAAACACTTTTGAAAAAAGGCCTGAATGTTGCAGTAAAACTTATTAGAAAAATCAATAAGGGCGGAAAAAGAAAAGGCAAAGAAGAAGAATAATCCTGCGCAAAAACTTTTTTATAGGTTAAAGCCAATGGGCTTATTGGCTTTAAAAAGATTTTTAAATACCTACACAGCCAATTATTATTGATTAGCGGTCAAACCGCGGGGGCAACACCCGGACTCATTCGAACCCGGAAGTTAAGACTCGCAGGGATTGGCTCGGCAGTGAGATTCTTCTTGCAGCCCGCCAGGCGCTGCTAATCACTTTATTTTTATAAAATCTCGTTTAGCAAACGTTTAAGCGGTTTATTTGCTACTTATTTTCTTGAATTCTTTAAATTTTTGATAAAAAATAGCTCACTTCATTCGCTTTATTTTTTCAAGTGTTTTTTTGCCTTTCGATGCTAATTTGTAAAATCGATAATTCCGATCGCTCGGATTAGTGCACACAATTAATTTTTTAGAAAGCAATTCTTTCAAGGTTCTGCTTACGTGAGATTTATACATCCCTGTTTGTTTTTCAATTTGGGAAGAAATAAGCGACTTTTTGTCAAATAGTGCTTCAAGAACTTTCACTCTATTTTTGGCACGCAAAACAAAAGACAAAATACTTGAATCGCTCATAATTAAATTTGCTAATACCAGCTATATCTCAAAATATTACCAAATGAGTTACCACAAAAATACACACATTTTTATACTTTTTCCTTATCCATAAGTATTGATAAAAATGGGTTCAAGGACCGCAGAATTTGTAATGGGTTTAATTGGTGGAATATTTGGTTTTTTAGCTGCAATTGTAGCAATAGCTTTGGGTGGTTTGGCGACTTCACTTGGAGAAGCTTTTGAATCTGATGAAGCTTCTTCGTCTGGTTCTTTTTTTATTGCACTCGGAGTTTCAGCAATTATTTTTTCAATTATTGGGATAGCCGGTGCAGCACTAGTAAAAGGAAAACCAAAACTTGGCGGAACACTAATGATTGTTTCTGCTATTGGCGGATTAATTTCTATTAGCTTATTTTATTCCCTTTCATTTATCCTGCTTTTAATAGCTGGATTAATGGGCGTATTGAAAAAGGAGGCTACAAAATGATAAGTAAAAAAACAATGTTAATTGCAGGATTAGTTTTTGTGTTAATAGTCGCTTTAAGTGGTTGCACTTCAAAAGAACCAGTGACAGCTGGAAGCGGAAGTGATACAACAGTCCCAGGAAACACTCAAGTTCAGGGAAGCCAAAATAAAACAGAAGTAAAAAGTTTAGACCTGTTTTTGGCAATGGGCGACAATTGGGATGCTGATGCTGAAACAGATGGAATAAAACTCACACTTCAACCAAAGGATTCTAAAGGAAACATAGTGAAGGCAAATGGAATATTGTCTGCACAGCTTTATGAAAATATAACGGGAATGTCTCTTGATAACAAAAAAGGAGATTTGATTCAAGAGTGGGATAACATTAAAATCAATAAGAACAATTACGAAATTTTTGGCGTTGAAGTGCAATTAGAATACAAACCAGATTTTAGTCCAAAAGTATCTTACGAAACAGGTTGGTTAGACATTACATTCAAAACAGAAGACGGAAAAGAATTCAGCGCGACAAAAGACACAGTCTTTCTAAAAAAAATTTAGTTCCAAATCAATAATTGGCATTAGAAAAAAAGAACATAGAAACAGATAAGCTCTCTCTTATCCTTACCTTAAAAGACAAGGGTTTCCCGCTCGCCCAATGCTAAATTTTGTTGCTCCCGTGGGAAGCTTATTTTGTGCAAAGCCAACGATTGCTAGCGGGCTTTTTGCTTGCCAATTAGCCAAGGCCAAAAAGTTAGTTTTAATAATCCTGAAACACTAATTATAATCGCATGCTGTCAAAAAAAATTGCAGTTGTTTTTGTGCTGGTTATAGCCATGGCTTTGGTTGTTTCTCTTTTTGTTTTTCCTGATTTTTTCAGTGGTTTGGGAATTGAAAATCGGAAAGGGGTTTTTGAATTGGGTTTTTCTAAAAACCAGTTGGCTTTGCTTGGCGCTGATGCTGGTTTGACTGAACAGGAAAAAATGGAAGCAATTAGAAAAAACTTTTTTGTTTTTGAATTCGGGGATTTGGAAAAAAAGCTGGTTGTTGAACAGGATAAATTGCAGGCAAAGCAAGGCAGGTTTCAAAGCCAGTCAGGTGCACAGCTTGAAGGCTGGCTTTTGCTGATTCCAAACATTGGAAAAGGCAAGGATTATCAGTATGAAATAAGGATTCCGAATTATGAAATTTCAGAAGGCCAATTTACTGTGGGAGATATTGCATGAAAAATAAAATTTTTTTTGCATTGCTTTTAGTCCTGGTTCTTTCATTGTGCGGCTGTGGAGGCAGCAAGAATCCTTATGTGCAGGAAATGTCCAGTTCTGCTTTTTGGAGCGACGCTCAAATTGAGGTTGTTGGCAAGGACAGCAGGGCTTTTGAAAAAATTCCAAGTGCCAGTGATTTTCCTGTTGAAATTGGGTATTCTGTGCCTGAAAAATTCAAATGGCAAAAAGGCTATTATGAAAAAATTTTTGTAAAAAACAATGAGGAAGAATGGCAGGAAATTTTTGAGGCAAGCAAAAATGCAATTGCAATGGCTGGGGCGCGGAATTACAAGGGAGACACTTTAAGGGGGATTCCGGTTCAAAATGATTCGGAACAAGAGTTTGCAACTGTGAATGGGAGAAACGGGGCTCTCAAGCAGTATTCAATTAAGCCTGAAGCAAAAATTCTTTATTTTAAAATTGCTGTTTTTGGTTTAAAAGGCGAGAAATTGCTTGAAAAAACAATAACCTTGTCCTCGCCTTTCATGCTGAAATTAAAAGTTTTTTCAACAAGCGGGGCAGAGCTTAACGGCAGTATTTCAAAAAAAGATTTTCCGGTTAAAATATGCTATGATTGGAGTGCCATGGAAAAGTGGCAGTACGGCGCGTATTATGAAAAAATTGTTCTCTATCCAAAGGCAAACACTGCTATAAACGTTTTGTTCCAGGGCGCTCCAGAATTTCATGATAATGCAGCGGGGGATGATCCGCGCAATGGAAAAAAAGTTGATTGTGTTGCAATAGAAAGCCCGAAGCAGAATAGTGGATTGAAAAAAATTTTTCCTAAAAAAACAGAAAACAATTGGAGCGGTTTCTCAACAGCTTACGATTTTGGGCTTGACAGCGGAGAGCCAATTAGTTTGGCAGTGATGATTCACTCAAAAAACCTTGTGCTGGGTGAAACTGAAATTGAATTGAATGCTTCAGGCGAAGCAGCACAGCCAGTGCAACAGGTTGAAGAACACGAAAAAGACTTGGTGTTGAAAATTGAATTTGATTCGGCTCTTGTGCAAAAAATTGAGTCAAGCCCGGACAATTTGGGGCAGAGCGCACTTCAGTCTGTGTTGAAGAATTTGCAGGTTGAAATTGACGGGGAAAAAACAACAAATTTTAGCATTAACGGCAATGAAATTACGCTCAAGGATATTGGCATTATTGCTGCAGAAAAAACAAAAAAAATTAGTGTTTCTTCAAAAATAACTGGTTTTACCGGAAATGGCATTATAATCACAATTTCGCTTAACCAGGAAGACCTTGACAAGGGAGAAAAAATAATATTAAGATTGCATGAATAAACAAATTCAATCTAAAAGGAATAAGGTGAAAAATAATGGATAAAAAAATAATTGCAATTGTTTTTTTTGCGCTGATGGTTTTTGCATTGGTTTTTGCTGACTTGACAGTGGATGTTAAAGTTGACCTTGGAAACAATTCTGGCCAAACCCAGCCGAGCGCAACAATAGAGCAGCCTGATAATGAAGAAACTACTGGGCTTAATGTTGACTATGAAACAAGTGTTTTGCCTGAACAAGCTAAATTGTATACAGAACCGCAAACAGTTTTGGTTGAAAACACTAATCTCTTGGAGCTGACAAATCTCCGCTTGAATTGGGAATTTAATGGTTCAACAGCAAAGGCAAAAATTGATGAGGTTAACTTGGACAAAAGTTCTGCCGAGATTTTGGTTTGCGTCAACCAAGAGCCACAAGGAGGCAATCAACAGGCAAATGCCAGTTGCACAACAATACCTTCTGGTTTTCTGGAAAAATACAAAGACAAGTTGCGGGCATCTGTCCCAGTGGAAAAAATAAGAGAATTTGTCATAAACCTTGGCAAGAAACCTGTTTCAATCTCAATTACGCCACAAATCAGTGTAACAATGAATAATGGCTCTGAACAGGATTTGGCTGCTACGCCAACAATAATTGAGGAGAGCCAAGGCAATGCCCTTGATTTTATTGTGAGAATGAACAAAAAGTTTTTGCGGGATATTCTGGGCGAGGAAACTGAAAAGTTTCCTAAACTGAAAGTAATTCCAAAAAGCGCAGGCGAGCCTTGGAATAAAATAAATGGCTGGGATGGAAAAACCCCGATAAAAATTTGTTATGAATCAAAAAGTATTGAATGGGGCAATGAAACAACTGAAGAATTTTCTTTGAAGAATGACACTGAACCAATCGTATTGTTTGAAAGCTTGAAAGGCAATATTCCAAAGGAAAATTGGGATTGCATAACGCTTGAAGGCGAAAAAAACGAGTTTGTTGCAAAAAGCGATTCAAAATTACCGGGAACTGGCAATGCAATCAATAAGGAATTGTTTGATTCAAAGAATTTTCCAAATGGCTTTGTTTTTGAGGTTAAAATAAAAAATGGCAATGAAATGGTTGTTAGCAGTGAAGCGGTAGTAAAAGTTGCCGGCAAATAAGGAACCGGATTATTGAAAAAAAAAGGATTATTTAAAAAACAAAAAATTTTGGTTAATTGTTGTTTTACTAGTCGTCTGATTCAGAGTCTTCATCGTCTTCTGTGTCTTCGCTGTCAGAATCCAAGTCTTCTTCATCGTCTTGCAAAAAAATTTGTTTCATTGAATTGCCTCCATTTATTTTAAGAAACAACTGTGGGAAACAATTAAAAAATGGGCTCATGGCTTGTTTTTGAACCAAAAGCCTTTTATTCAAAAAAAGCATATTTTTCTTGTGGTTGCCTTGGATTGGGATTCTTTGCAGAAAAAATTTGACAAAAAAAATGTTTTTGAATTTGTTTCAAATTATCCGGGGCAGATAAGGAATGCTGTTGCAATTGCTGGCAAATTTGAGGCATCAAACAAAAGCGGAATTTCAAAAATTGTTTGCTGCGGAATGGGGGGCAGCGGAATAAGCGGGCGCCTGGTTAAAGAATTGCTTTCAAAAGAAATTCGCGTTCCAATTGAAATTGTTGCGGATTATTCGCTGCCGGCTTTTGTGGATTCAAGTACGCTTGCTGTTATTATAAGCTATTCCGGAAACACAGAGGAATCCTTGGCTTGTTTTGACGAGGCAAAAAGCAGGTCTGCGCAGATTGTGGGAATTGCAAGCGGCGGAAAACTGTCAGAAGTTGCCGGGCAAAAAATTATTTTGCCTGTTGCGCTGCAGCCGAGAATGGCTCTTTGCCTGTTGAGCGTGCCAATTTTTTTTGTTTTTGAAAAATACGGCCTGATTCAAAGCAAGGAAAAAGAGCTGCTTGATTGTGCTGTTTTTTTGGAAAAAGAAGCGCAAAGCATTTATGTTGAGGCAAAAAAAATTGCGTTAAGGGCGAGGGGAAAGTTTCTTGTTGTTTATGCTGAATCGCGGCTTGGCGCTGTGGCTTACCGTTTCAGGTGTGAATTGAACGAGAATGCAAAGGAATTGGCTTTGCATCACGAGTTTCCTGAAATGAATCATAATGAAATTAATTCGGAAATTTTGCCAAAAAATTCGTGCTTTATTTTTATAAGAAGCAGGAATGAACCGGCACAAATGAAAAAGCGTTTTGAGTTTGTGAAAAATGTTTTCAAAAAATTTTCGCAGGAGGAAATTGTGCTTAAGGGAAGCAATGCGGTTGAAGAAAATTATTACGGGGCTTTTTTTTGCGATATGGTTTCTTATTATTTGGCTTTGCTGAACAAAAAAGACCCTGATGCAATTCCTGTTATTCAAAATTTGAAAAAGGCTCTTTCAGGTTAAACTGTTAACGGAATATTTCGCCTGTTTCCCTTGACCAGAACAATAAGTCAAGTTCCTGCATCGGAATGCCTGTTTTTTTTGAATAATCCTGCATTTCTTTTTCTATTTCAAGGTATTTTTTGTGTGAAAGCGTTTTAGGAAATTGTTTTATAACACCTGATTTTTTAAGGTTTTTTAAAATATGCCTGTCAAGAATTGCAATGTTTTCAAAAAAGCCTGTGTTGCGCAGGAAATGCGAGGCTTCTTTCATTCCGAGGCCTTTGATATTTTTAACCAGCCATTCTCTTGCTTTTGGCATGTCAAAATAAACGTCTTGTTCTTGAAGTTTTTCCCTTATGCCCGGCATTAGTTTTTTTCTTGCCAGAATAATATAATTTGCCTTGTTGTTGTGAAACCTTACTTTTGAAGCAAGGGCTTTCGAGATTTTTTTTGCATTGCCCTTGAAAAGAATTTTGTTTTTTGCCAAACTTGAAACAGCGGCATCACAATTTTTTGCCTTGCTTTGCGGGGTGCAGAGGCAAAAAGCGAGTTCTGCAAAAACGTTTTCATCCGAAGTATGCCATTTTTCCTTGAATTCCAGGAGCCTTTTTTTTATTTCAAATTTTTTTTCTTCGTATTCCTCAAGGGTTTTTTTGTCCATATGTGCTGCACTGCTTTAAAGGGATTTTTCTACTTCCTCAATAGTTGGTGTGAAGCCGCTCCAGGCTTTTTTTGCTTTTCCGGCTTCTTCAATAATAATCGACGGAGTAGCCATCAGGAGAAAACGTGCAGCTTCTTCAGGATTTTCAGCTGCATTTATGTATTCGACTTTGTGGCCGCGTTCCTCGAGTTTTTTGCCTAAAATTTTTGCTTTGGGGCATTTGGGGCAATTAGGCTGGTAAAAAATTTTTATAACCACAAAAACACCAAAAAAACAGTTGTCTAATGTTTGTACTAATAAATAATGGTTCTATTTTAAAATTATTGTTTTAATATACTTTTGTTATGGGCTTTGAATTGAAAAAATTTTTGAATTTTTTTGACGGAAAACAATGGCTGTTTGTAGTCCTTATTGGAGTGCTTGCTTTTGCAATCCGCGCACATTTGATGAGATACGAATTGTTCTTTGAATTTGACTCTTATTTCCACGCGAGAATACTCGGCACTCTTCTGCAGACTGGAACAATTCCGCAGCTTGACACAATGGCATATTATTTCATGCCAGGCACCTCACTGCCCCCAGTGCCATTGCACTGGTATTTCGGGGCATTCATGTACAAACTCCTGTTCCTTGGCGCAGCGTACAGCAAGGCAAACCTGATTTTGCTTGTAAAATTCCTGCCTGCATTCTACGGCGCATTGATAACAATTACAATGTATTTTTTGGGAAAAGAGGTTTACAGCAAAAAAGCGGGTTATGCAATGGCATTCGTGGCCGCGGTTACGCCTGCATTTATTTACAGGACAATGGCTGGCTTCTGGGAAGATGACAGCTTCGGATTTTTGTGGCTTGGCCTGGGCCTGGTATTCATGGTTAGGGCATTGAAAAGCACTGAATTCAACGCAAAAATGATTATGAACACTGCTCTTGCAGGAATTTTCTTTGGCGCAATGGCCTGGGGCTGGGGAATGTATCTCCTTATTCCAATATTAATAGTGCCATTTTTCATAATTTCCCTTGCAAGGGCACTCTGGCTAAAAACAAACAAGGAGCTCCTTGTTTTTGTTGCGGCATTTGCAATAATACTTGGAATTTTTTCAATAATTTCAATGCCATTCGACTGGATTTCAGCGGCATTAAGCTATGCCCAACAAGCGCTTAACGAAACAATTCCCGATGCCTTGTTTATCCCGCTTGTAATAATTGCGATAGCGGCATTGGCAGCAATTTATCTGTTCCTTGCATTTTCAGTGAAAAGCAACAAGGAAAAAACAGAACGCTATTCAAAATTCACGACAATAATTCTCACAATTTTTTTGGCAGCTGCTCTTTTATTCACAGTAATTCTTTTTGCAACCCAACCAAAAATATTTGACATATCTGGCGTTCTTGGTTCCAGTGTAGGGGAAGAAAATACTGGCCACCAGTTTTTTGGCGCAAAATACAATGCATTGATACTGTTGCCGATTTTTGCACTCATACTGTTGCCGATTAGAATCTGGCGCGAAAAAAATGATTATTTTTCAATATTGTTCTTTTTGTGGATTTTAACAACGCTTGTAATGGCCTGGTATAAGCTGAAATTCACTTTTGTCTTTGGATTGTCTATTGCGCCTGCCGCGGCAGTAGTTGTGGAAGAACTTTTTTGTTATACAAAAAACAGGCCTGGAATTGAAAAAAAACTTGTATTTGCATGCCTGGCTTTCCTTCTGCTGACTGGCCTTGCAGCTGGCATTACATTCACAAAAACAAACATTCCAAATATTGAATATTCTTTTCCAAACTGGAAGCCTGCTTTGGAATGGATGAGGACAGGAACTCCTGAAGGCTCAAAAATGTTCAATTGGTGGAACCAGGGCCACTGGATAACATTCATAGGGGAACGCCTTGCCCTGAATGACAACAGGAACCTTTCAAAAGAATCAGACCGGGATTACGCATTGTTTTACATTACTCCTGATCTGAACAAGGCAATGGAGCTTGTTACAAGCTACAATGCCGACTATGCAGTATTTGACATTTCTGATTTCAGAAGCATTGTTTCAATGGGGCAATATGCTTTTGACACTACAAATTCAAGAGATCCGAGAATACTGCCTTATTTTATAATTGACAGCAAAGGCCAGGGCATGGAAGGCGCATTTTTCCAGTCCTGCAGTGTTTCCCAAACAGAACAAAAATTAACATGCGGAGGAAACATTTTTTCATTTGCTGACTGGCAAAATCTCCCTGTAAACTGGCAAGGAACTCCAACAACATTTTATGAACAGAGAGTGCCTTTGTTCCTGTACAGGGATGAAACACTGCCAATATTATATGTTTTCAATGAAGCAAGCAATAACAGCACAGCTGCAAAGCTCTGGTTCAATGAAACAGAAACAATGAAGTTTTTTGAAGAATCTTATGCAAAAGAAGGCATAAAAATATTCAAAATAAACAAAGAAGAAATTGAAAAAGCGCTGAAAAAATAACTAAAACCAGTGCTTGTGCTTTTTTGAAAGGGATGTGTTTTCTTGACACTATTTTTAATTGTAATAATAACAACAATAATATCGTCTTTTTTAATTACAAATTATGTCCTGCCACTTTGGATAGACAGGATGAAAAAAAGAGGCATGACGGGAAAAGACCTGAACAAGGCTGGCAAACCTGAAATTGCAGAGCTTGGCGGAATTCCTGTATGGCTTGGAATTTCTCTTGCAATAATGCTTGCAATTTTTTTCTCAACATACCTGCACTGGATTGAATTCAATTTAACACATCTGCTGGCAGGATTTGCAACAATTTTCCTAGTTTGCTTTTTAGGGGTAATAGACGATTTAATAGGGTGGAAAGACGGCATACGGCAATGGCAGCACGCCCTAATCCCCCTGCTGGCCGCACTTCCCCTGATGGCAATAAAAATCGGCAATCCCGCAATAAAAATTCCTTTTCTCGGCTTGCTGCCAAACGAATTCATGATTCCGTTTTTTGGAATTGTTTCATTCGGAGTAATTTACTCTTTATTCCTCGTGCCAATAGGGGTTACAGGGGCAAGCAATGCAACAAACATGCTTGCAGGCCTCAATGGATTGGAAGCCGGCCTTGGGGCAATAATAGCATTAACCCTGCTGATAATTTCTTTTTTGTATGGGCAGGTGGAATCGACAATAATTGCAGCTGCAATGCTCGGCGCGTTAATTGGTTTTTTGCGTTACAACTGGTTTCCCGCAAAAGTTTTTGGCGGAGACGGCCTTACTCTCATGATTGGAGCTGGAATAGCAACAATTGTCATTCTTGGCAACATGGAAAAAATTGGAGTTTTGCTCATGGCGCTTTTCTTTGTGGAATTGTTCCTCAAAGCAAGATACAAAATGCAGGTTGAAAGTTTTGGAGTCCTGCAAAAAAACGGAGTGCTGAAAGCGCCTGTAAAAAAAAGCGGTTCTTTGACCCATGCAATAATGAACCTTGGGCATTTCAATGAAAAACAAATTGTTTTGAGAATCCTGGCATTGCAGGCAGTTGTAAGCATAGTAGCATTCCTGGTTTTTTTCCTGAGGATTGATTTTTGAGGTTTGCCAATGAAAATCTGTTTGGCTTGTTCAGCAGGAGGGCATTTGACAGAATTGCTGCAGCTTGAAAAAGCATGGCTTGGCAAAGAACATTTTTTTGTATCGGATTACAGAAGCAATGCAATAGAACTTTCAAAAAAAGAAAAAGTGCTTTTTGTGGAATGCCCGCGCAGAAACCCTTTAAAACTGGCGAAAAACTTTTTGCAGAGCCTCGCGGTTCTTTTTGGGGAAAACCCGGACGTAATAATCAGCACTGGCGCTGACACTGCAATTCCAATCTGCATTCTGGGCAAATTTTTTGGCAAAAAAATAGTTTTTATTGAAAGCTTCTGCAGGGTGAAAGAACCAAGCCTGAGCGGAAAAATAATGTATCCGATTGCAAATGCTTTTTTTGTCCAATGGAGGCAAAACCTGGAATTCTTTCCAAAAGCAAAATTTGCGGGAAGCGTGTTTTAATGAAAATTTTTGTCAGCGTTGGGACCCATGCGCAGCAATTCAACAGGCTGCTCCGAGAAATGGATTCGCTGATTGAAAATAAAAAAATAATTGCAAATGTTTTTGGACAAACCGGCAATTCGGATTATGAGCCAAAAAATTTTGCATTCAAAAAATTTTTGGATGAAAAAGAATTCGAGGAAAAATTTGGATGGACAGACATGATAATCTCGCATGGGGGCGCAGGCACAATAATAAATGCAATGCTGAACAGGAAAAAACTGGTTATTGTGCCGAGGCTCAAAAAATTCGGGGAACACACAAATGACCATCAATTGGATTTGGCAAAGGCGCTTGAAGAAGAAGGCATGGCGCTTGCTGTTTTTGAAATAGGAGAACTTGGAACCGCAATAAAAAAAGCTGAAAAATTTTCGCCTAAAATCGCTTCAAACAAGGAAGGGCTTGTTAATGCAATAAAAGAATTTCTGGAGAAGAAAAAATGAATATTCTTGAGAATAAGAGAATAATAATTGGCTGTGCAGCAATTTTTGCCTTAATGTTTTTTTTGTTTTACCCAAATTTTTACCATTATCCTGATGAACAGGCATATTTGAGAAATGTTTATCTGATTTTCACTGGAAAAATGCTTATAACAGACCCTCTTTACTCTTATGGTTATGCCTTCAACGGCAGCGCATATGTAAGCGCTTATCCTCCACTTCATTCAGTGCTTATTGCGCCGTTTGCGCTTTTTGGCTGGCAGTTCAGCTTTTTATCAGGATTGATACTGCATTTAATCAATCTTTTTATTTTCTACAAAATACTCAAAAAATTAAGGCTGCCAGTTGTTTTCAGCCTGCTTTACCTGTTTTTTCCGGCAATTGCCCTGCTTTCAACAACTCTTGAGGCGGAAATATCATCAATAACATTCGTTCTCCTTGCCACATATTTTTTCCTGTGCAATGACAATAAGGGATTTGCACTGGCAGGTTTTTTTGCGGGCATTTCTATTCTTGCGCGCTATACAAATGCGGCAATTATGCTCGCATTCCTGATTGCAATTCTCATTGACAAAAAACAGCGTTCAAAGGCATGGCTTTTTATTGCCAGCGCTGTTCCAGGCGCAGCAATAATGCTGGCTTTCAACAGCTTTTTGTATGGAAGCCCTTTTGCAACAGCATATTTGATAATTGGCTATTCGTCTTTCTCCCTTGACGGCTTTTTTTTAAAAGCAGGTTACTATGTGCTGCTTTTGTCAATTGTTTTCCCATTGATGTTTTTTTCAATGTTTTTTGCAAAAAACAGGCTGCGCAATGCCGCGGTAATTTCAAGCATACTGTTTGTGGCCCTCTGGGGAAGCTATTTTTTCTTTTACCCGAGGTCCAGGCTTGAGGATTTGATAATAGGCGCGGATAAATTTGCGCCGATAGTGCCCCTGATGCTTGTATGTTATGCAGAATGCCTTTGGAAAATAATTCAAAAATTTTCTCTGGAAAAACACTTGGGAAAAATTGTTGTTGTTGCAATAATTCTCCTGGTGGCATGTTCAGGTTTTGTAATGCTCAAGCACAAGGAAAAGCAGGATTTGAAATTTGAGGTTTTCAAAAAAATTTATTCGGAAACAGGGGAAGGGGCATTGATTATTGTTGACGAAAAAATAGCCTCACTTTCAGACAAGTATAAAGAAACTCCTTTCACAGGAATGTTTTTTACTGAATTTTTCGGCGACAGGAAACTTGCAAGCATAAAAGGGGATTATTCAAAATATATTCTGGATGAAAAAAAGACTTTTTTCATGGAAATAACAATGGATCCCGACATAGAAGTAGAAATAATCCCTTTTGAGAAAAAATAAAAAGAATTCCCTTAATGGTTTTTAGAATGAGCAAGGAAAAATTGTCAATTATTGTCCCTGTTTTCAATGAGGAAAAGACAATCAAGGAGCTGTTAACAAAAGTATTGGCAGTCAAGCTTCCAATCAAAAAAGAAATCATAGTGGTTAACGATGGCAGCACTGACAAGAGCCCGGAGATAATAAAGTCGCTTGAAAAGAAAAACAGGGAAATAACTGTCCTAGAAAAAAAGAACGGTGGCAAGGGTTCAGCAATAAGGATTGGGCTGCAAATAGCCAAAGGCACAATAATAACAATCCAGGATGCTGACCTAGAGTACGAACCCAGGGAAATACAAAAAATAATCAGGCCAATACTGGACGGGAACGCTGAAGTAGTCTTTGGATCGCGCTTTAAAGGCAAAATTTTAGGCAGGCAGCTTTGGACGCATTATTTTGGCAACAAAATATTGTCACTGGCAACAGCAATTCTTTTTTTTCACAATATTTCTGACATGGAAACATGCTACAAAATATTCCGAAGGGAAGTAATAAAAGGAATAAAATTAAATGCCAACGGGTTTGATTTTGAACCTGAACTGACAGCAAAAATACTGAAAAAAGGATTCAGAATTCTGGAGGCGCCAATTTCCTACAAAGCCAGAACATTTAAAGAAGGAAAAAAAATAACTATAAAAGACGGGTTGATAGCGTTAAAAACATTGATAAAATACAGGTTTTTTGACTGATAGATTAGTTCAAAAAAAGCCATCTTATCCCGCGCCTTACAACAAAATAAAATTGTTTAGGCGTTTTTATTTCCCCAAGCAGCGAAAGAATTATTTTTGGCCGCATATAAAATTTTCTCAGGCCCTTTTGCCTTAACTTGCGCAGTTCCTCAACAGAAATTCCTTTGGGGGCATAATTGGCTCTGAACAAAAAGCACTTGTCCCATTCAACATTGTCAATTTCGTGGGCTGCAATCAAAGAATCATAAACTTCTGTTCCGGGAAAAGGCTGCAAGCACGAAAAATTTATTCTCTTTAAAGGCAGGGAGCATACGAAACCAATTGTCTGCTCTATTTCGGCCCTAGTTTCCGTAGGAAACCCAAGCATTACAAAGCCAATCACAGACAGACCAACGCTGTCAATAAGCTCGATTTTTTCCTTTATCTGCCTTGTGGTAAGGCTCTTCTTTATAAGCTTGAGAATCCTGTCGCTGCCTGATTCTATGCCAACAGAGACGCTGTATAAGCCGGATTTTTTCATTAAAAGCAGCAAATCCCTGTCAATTGTGTCAAGCCTTATCCCATTCGGGCACGCCCAAGTTATTCCAAAATTTTTTTTAATCAGGGTCTTGCAAAAATTTTCCACAAAAGACCTGTTCATTGTAAAATTATCGTCCTCTATGTGTATTTCCTTTATGCCGTGCTTTTCAACAAGCAAAGCAATTTCCTTGATTACATTCCCAAGGCTCCTGTACCTGATTCTTTTGCCGGAAACAAGGCTGCCTCCGCAAAAAGTGCAGCTATACGGACAGCCTCTTGTGATTATTATCGGTGCTGTCGGAAACTGTTTTGAAAAACTTCCGTGCGGAGCCTGGGGATATGTTTCGGGCTTGAGCAAATCCCAAGCAGGCAAGTCAATGGCATCCAAATTTTCTAAAATCTTCCTGGCATTGACAACAACCTTTCCACTGCGCCTCCAAACAAGAGACGCGACTCTTTCCAGGTCGCTTTCTTCAACCTTTTTTTTATCAAGTGCGTCTGCCAATTGGGCAAAGCCGAGTTCTGCTTCCCCAACAAAAGCAAAATCAATATCATGAATTTCACCGAGAGTTTCCTTGGGCATTGCTGAAGGATGCGGCCCCCCTACAACAATAAAAATTTTTGGAAACTTTTCCTTTATTGCCGCTGAATACTCCATTATTTGCCCATAGTTCATTGAAAAAAAAAGAAATCCTGCCATGTCAAATTTTTTTTCCGACAAAAAAGCAAGCAATTCGGGAAGATTCTTGTTTTCCTTGACACAATCAAGAATCTCGACATGGTGTTTTTCCATTAACGCTGCTGCAAGATAACCAAGACCAACCGGGGGGATTATTTCATCTGCCTGGGCATTGAGCTTTACAAGAAGAACATTCATAAAATCACTCTTTTACAAGAACAACCTCTTGGTTCAGCCCAAACTGGAAACGTTTGTATGAAACCAGTTTCATTTTTTCAAGCTTCGAAAAAAGCCCAAGCAACTGGGCCCTGCCAAACAAAAAAATATGGCCATAATCCTTAAAAAAAATTTTTATAAAAGGCTCTGCAAGATAATTTGGGACAGTCAAATAAAGAACACCCCCTTTTTTGAGTATCCTCTGGCACTCAAGCAAAACATCAAGGGGATATTCCAAATGCTCCAAAACAGCAGTCATTGAAACAAAATCAGCGCTGCTACTTTCAAGGGGAATTGTTTTTTTTATTCCTGTGCCAAAAATCGGGTCAAAACCAATTTTATTTTTAGCAGTGGACGCTTTTAGAATCATCTTGTTTTTTCCGCAGCCGATATCAACATGGACCACGGGTTTGTATTCTTCAAGAACCATTGCTATGCGATTTGCCCTCTGTTTTTCCAAAAAAGCCCACAAAGACATTAAAACTGCCTGCTGTACAGATATATGATAAAAACTGTTTTTTATTACTATGCAACAAAATTTATTAAAGAGTGATTTTATTGAAAAAACCCATTGTTTCAATCATTGTCCTAAACTGGAATGGCAAAGAATTCATAAAAAAATGCCTTGAATCAATAAAAAAATTCACTTCCCCCGAATTATACGAAGTAATTGTTGTAGACAATGGCAGCAAGGATGGCAGCGTTGAAATGCTGCAACAAATGAAAAAACAAGATTTCTTGCACAAATTGATTTTGAATCGTGAAAATCTTGGTTTCAGCAAGGGCAACAACCAAGGCTTTGAAATTGCTGAAGGAGAATTCTTTTTTATGCTAAATAATGACACTGAAGTCACTGCAGGATGGCTTGAAAATTTGCTTGAAAAAGCAAAACAATATCCAAATGCAGCTGCAATCGGCGCAAAAATAATTGATTTTCCAATGTGGGAAAAACACGATTATAAAATTCTGCCCGACAGAGAGAGAATGACTGTCTGCGGGGGCGCAATGCTAATGCGCAGGCAAGCAGTTGAAAAGATTGGAATGCTTGATGCAGAGCATTTTTCCCCGATTTATGGGGAAGAAACAGACTGGTGCTACCGTGCAAGAAATGCAGGCTTCAAAATAATTGAAACAGATTCAAGCATAATAATTCATTATGGAAGCCATGACACAACAAAACAGACTGGAAAAGAAAAACAATTTATTTTAATGAACACTAACAGGCTCAAAGCAATGCTTTACAACCTTACAATTTCAGAAATGATAAGGCATGTTCCGGGCTTGGGATTAATTTTTGTGAATGCCCTCAGCTCCGGACAGGGAAAATTAATCTTACAGGCATATTGGAATAACGCAAAAAACCTGAAAGAAATTGCAGAAGAAAGAAAAAAAAGAAAAGCAAAATTAATTTAAAAAATGACATTCTCCCCGCCCTAAAGGGCGGGGTATCTTGTGTTTCATTTGGTAAAGTCTATTAGGGACGTCTGCTCCGCTTGCCGTTGAATGTAGTCG
>JAGVNX010000017.1 GCA_020053055.1 Candidatus Iainarchaeum sp. | reverse complement strand
TTGCCAATTCAGATTCTTATGCAGTAAGTGAATCTTTTTTTTACTTTGTCTCTTGTTCCGCCTTTTGCCTGCTTGTATGAAACAACCAGTTTTGCCGCATACTTGGTTGCAATTGATTTTGCTATTTTTGAGGCGCTCTTATTCGAACCCAGCACCAAATCTACTCCGCTTTTCTGCTTTTTTGCTGAAACAATCTTTGCAAGCACGTCTTCTCCTGAAAATCCGAAAAGCAGATTTTCAATTTCTTTCAGGACTTTTTCCTCCATGCCTTTTTTTTCAAAGCGCAACTGGATTATTGCCTCATAATAATTTGAAACGGATTTCATGCAGGAATCGCAGAGATTGGTTTTGAATTCAATTGTTGTTTCCTTTTCCTCTGCAATTTCGTTGGAATCAATTTCTCCTTTGAGCTTTACTTTTGCACTGATTTTTCGATCTTTTTCAGGCGAAAATAAAAATTCTAATTTTGGTTTTTCCAACTTAGGAATTTTTGTATTTTTTTCAATTATTTTTTCAAGCAGGGTGTTTTCCTGCTTTTGCCATTTTCCTGAAAAAAGGATTTTTCCGCAGGATTTGCAGCGGCTTATTTTTATTGCTGCGGGAATCCCAAAAAGGGAATTCTTTTTCAGAAAGCAGTTCCTGCAGAGTCCCCTGAAAAAAGGGCCTTGTATTGAACCGCAGCCAGGGCAGAATTTGGCAGTCATTTTGTTCGCCTATATTTCATCATATTTCAAAAAGGCAGTTGGATTTAAAACCCAGTGGTATGTCTGTAGAAAAGCCATTAAAAACCGCATAATAATAAACAAGAGCAAAAACCCCGGGTTTCTTGCCAAAAAAGCGAGAACAAAGCTGAAAACTGAAATCAAAAAAGGCAGTACTGACAAAAGCAAAACCTTTGAAATTTTTTTTCTGCTAAGCTTGGTTGCTGTTGAATAAAGCTTTAAAAAAAAATTTTCCTGCAGAACAGCCACAGGATAAATAAAATAAAAAACAGCAGTAAGCACAAGGTAGAAAATCAAAAAGCCCATTATGAAAATAACCAGGACAAAAAAGTTTTGCGTAAAAACCAAAAGCGCGCCAATTAAGGATAACGGCACGGCAAGCAACATTTCTATGAAAACCATTGACAAAAAAATCTTTATTATTTTGCCTCTAAGCGACTTTGCTGAGCTCATTAAAGAAATCTTTTTGTTATTAAAAAAATCGCTTATCAGCTTTGGGTAAAGCGCATTTGTAAAAACATCAACAAAAAAAACAGCAAAGTCAAGTATCAGAAGAACAATTGCAAAACTAATTATTTCCATCGGGTTTGATAAAGTACCGCTTGTGTACTGGTCGAAAAATAAAATTGTAAATTCCGCAGTAATAAGCATTACTAGGCCATACAAAAAAGCAACTATTATTTTTGGCAGAAAAAGCTTGGGCTGTTTTCTCAGCAAAGCAAAAGAATCTGTGAAAATGATTAAAATTGGCATAAAAACTGATTCAAGTATGTTCCAACTATAATTTTATCCTTTCGCCAATGCTTGGCACCACTGTTTCAATGCCTGTTTCTTCTTCAATTTTCTTTTTAAAAATAGGCATTACTGAAGCATCGCCGTGCACGAGAACAATTTTTTTCGGCGAAAGCTTTTTTATTGCTTGCAGGCTTTCAGCCTGGTCTGCATGCGCTGAAAAATCAAATTTTTCAACATTTGCAGCAACATTAAGAAGCTTTCCATCAACCTCAATTTTGTTTGTTTCAAGCAATTGCCTGCCGGGCGTATTTTCAACCTGATAACCTGTGAGAAGAACCGCATTATCTTCATTTTTGTAAAGTTCTTTCAAATAATAGCCAACAGGGCCTCCGGAAAGCATGCCTGCAGTGGTAACAATTATGCTTGGGTCTTTCAAGGCTTTTTTCCTGAAAGACGGATTACTAACCCAGATTGCATTTGAAAGCGCTTTTCTCAGCAAATGCGCATCTTTCAGCAAATTGGGATAGTCAAGCATTATTTTTGCCGCTTTTTGGCCCATTCCGTCAAAAAAAACAGGCACTCCGATTTTGTATTCATGCAAAATGTCAATTATTTCCTGGCTTCTTCCAACTGCAAAAGCCGGAACCAAAACCCATCCGCCTTTGTCAAGAGTGCCCCTTACTTTTTCAACAAAAAGCTTTTCAACTTCTTTTCTGGGCGGGTGTTCCCTGTCGCCATAAGTTGATTCTGTTATCAGAATATCAGTATTTTTGATTCTGCCCAAGTCTGCTCCGTGATGAAGCCTTGTTTCAAAAAGCTTGAAATCGCCAGTGTAAACAATTTTTTGGCGCTTTAAGGAAAGCACTGAAATTGCGCTCCCCAAAATATGCCCGGCATCAAAAAACTCCAAATGCGCTTCTTTTGTAATTTGAATATTTTTTTTGTAATCTGTCGGAAAAGAAAATTTTTCTGCCTTGTGGATTTCTTCTTTTGTCCATTCCGGAGTCATTGATTCCATGCCCGCTATTTTCAGGGAATCAAACCAGAGCAATTTTGCCAGGTCAAGAGTGGAAATAGTCAAAAAATTCATTACATTGGATTTCAAAAACAAGTGCGGCAAGCTTCCGCTGTGGTCCAAATGTGCATGAGAAATTATTGTGGCATCAAGATTAGTGGTTACTGGCAATGGGTACTCTGTTTTTCTTGCATTTAATTTCACTCCCCTGTCAAAAAGAATCTTTTCGCCATAATCAATTAAAAGGGAGCTTTTGCCAACTTCTTTCGCACCGCCAAGAGCAGTAAAAAAAATTTCATGCATGCATTACACTAAACCCGGGAAAAATCCAAAAAAAATCATTTTACCTGAATTGCCTTTTGCGGGCAACTTGCTTCACAGGCCCTGCATTGAATGCACTCACTGGGGTTTTTTACAATTGTTTTTTTTGCTTCCTTTGCAAAAACTCCCACAGGGCAGATATTTATGCAGGTTTCACAATTTTTGCATTTTCCATAATCAATATACGGTCTTTCCACGGCATCACCTTGCTAATTTTTTAAAATTTTTGCAGTATTATTGATTTTTTCAAGCATTTCGCTTAATTGTTCCTTGGACAAGCCGTGAGCCAAAGCGCCTTGTTCAATTGTTTCCAAAGCAGAAACATGGCAGCCAATGCAATGCAAGCCATACTCAAAAAGAATTGGAATTGCAGCAGGATGCCTGCTTGTAAGCTCTGCAAAAGTAATTTTTCCAGTAACAAGCCCAGCCTGCTTTTTCTTTGCTTTTCTTTTCCCAATGCTTTTCTTTTTAAGAAAATGCTTTTTTTCAGCCTTGGCTGGCTTTTTTGTTTTCTTAGAAGGCATAAGAATCATATAAAAAATTGTTCCAGAACCTTAAAAAAGCATTGGGTTAGGAAAAGAAAGCATAAGCACAATGGAATAGATGAAAAAAATTTATTAAAGCAAATCCGCAATTGTTACATCAAAAAATACTTATTTTTATCCATCCTATCTCTTGTATGCTTTTTGCACGAAAAAAAGGCCTTACGTTTGCTTTGATAGAGACCCGATTTGAATCGTTTGAACAATTGAGTGCTGAAGTAATGAACGCTTTAGAAACTGTTCAACGCCAGCCACTGCTTATTGTGTTTCCAGAGGCAGCGCTTGGCGAAAAAACAGTGAAACGTGAACAAACAAAAAAATGGATTGCATCACTGATGCCTTTGTTGCGCAGGCATGGCAATGCACACCTGTTTTTATCCGTGTGGGAAAAGAATCCTGCGGGAATCATCACTAACTCAGGCTATTTGGTAGAGCCATCTGGAAAATATCAAGTATATCCCAAGTATGCTATGCGTATTGAGGACGAGAATATTCTTCGGAAGAATTCTGCAGCACCTAACACATATGTTCGTTGGCGGAGTAGGGAAATGCGAAATATGGAGCACAACATTGAAGCAGGAAGTTTGGGATATAGTTATCCTCAAGTAGTAATTCGGGATGCAAAAGGAAGGAACCAAACCGTTGAACTTAGAATTTGTATGGACTTAAAAATGCCTGGAAAAAGTCCTGCGCATGTGGTTGTTGTTCCTGCCATGGGGCTTGGAATTAATTTTCCTCTCATAGGCGGAGATGCATTACTGGCCAGAGCATTGCAAAAAAATGGTTATGCATTAGTTCATGATATTCACCGAGATAACCGTGTTGAATCTAATCGGGTTACAATGCAGCAACCGCCTTTTTACTCTGTGCGCAGAGTCCATGGAATCCGAAGAACTAGCCATTCAAGACGCTGATTATTATTCAATCTTGGATAACTCGTAAAATCTTAAATTCCCCTTACTTCAATTTTTTCAAAAAAAGGCTTTAATTTTTCAGCAAATTTTTTTAATTGTTCAGGTGAATACGAGGCAATTTTTTGGAGCTTTTTGTCAATAAG
>JAGVNX010000018.1 GCA_020053055.1 Candidatus Iainarchaeum sp. | reverse complement strand
GAAAAGGCGTTTTGTGTCAGGCCAGGATAAAAAATTTGACCCAAACGCGCATCTTGATTTGCGGTTTGGTTCACGAAGGAGAAGGCAATTGGGCGAGCTTGTTGGCGGGGATATTGTTCTCACAAAAAGAGAGTTGGCCCAACTGAAAAATCAGCCAGATGTTATGCCGTCTTTAGCCAAACTGGGGCATGTTGAATTTGTCAATCGCAGGCGTTATCCGGTTCTTTCAAAGGGAAGAAGAAAAGAAGACAGGGGATTGTAGAATTGATTTATTCTTCCTTGTATTCTAACTGGAATATTTTTTTATCGTATTTAAATGCATATTGGTTAATTCTTTTGCGTTAGCAAAAGACTCTTTTTCCAAGGTTTTTCTCTCTAGAGAAAAAGCTTTTTTATTTTTTTGCGTGTTTTTTCCGGGGTTTTTTTGAGGTATTCTGAAAACTTTTTTTTATTGATTTTTTTCAGTATTTTTTTGAGTGTTTGCCTGTCCAGAGGCTCGTTGAAATAAAAAAAATCAATCAAGGTTTTTTCAGGATTTGAAACAGGAATCCAGAAGTCAGAGTATTTTATCATTTCAATTCCAAAAAACATTTTGCGGCTGATTCTTTTAACCAATACGTTTGTTCCAACGACTTTTCTAAGCCCTGGCCTGATTTTTCTTGGCGTTATTAGAATTGGAATTGTTCCCTGGTTCCAGAAGCTGTGCAGGGATAATGCGTCCTGCAGGCCAAAGTATGACGGCTGGATTGCAAAAGCAACAACGTTGGGGTTTGTGCAAAAGGAATATGTTCCCCTGGCAATCCTAAAAATTTCTTCTCTTTTAAGCAGGTGGTTCAGCAGTACATTGGCATAGTTTGAGGAAATTTTTTTTTTGGAAAAAAAATTGTTAATGTCCCTGACTGAAAAAACCGGTTTCTTTGAAAAATGCTGCCTTAGTTCTTTGGCGTATTTCATTGCGGAAGCCTCTGAAGAATTTTTTCAAGCATTGCTTTTGCAGGCGGGGCTATTCCCAAAAAAACAATTGTTTTTAGGTTTTTTTCGTCAACAGGCTCTTTGTAGTTTTTACCCAGTTTTTCAAGCGCTTTCCGCGATTTTTCTATTTTTTCGGCTTTTGAAGCTAAAAACCATATGTCGTACAAGTCCCTGATTAAGCGCCTGTGCAAAAATGCCTCGGTTTTTTCAATAATAAAGCCTTCAGTTGAAAGAGTGAAGATTTCTGTTGAAGAGCCGTCGCTTTTTTCAAAGCTTGCCTGGATTTTTTCCGGGCTTTTTCTTTTTGAAACCTCCAAAGAAATTTCTGTTTGGCCGTTTGAAATTTTTGAAAAAATAGTGTTTTCGCTTTCTTTGAATTTTTTCAGGACCAAATCCCGCTTTTTTAATTCGGCTTCAAGTTTTGCCTTGAAATTTTTTCCTGCAAGCGAATAGCAGTCAATATTCTCGGAGAACCTGTTTCCCTGCAGGCAGCGCCAAATGGCTGTTCCGCCATGCAAAACCGCATCAGGGTCTATGGCGTAGAGTATGTCGATTATTTCGTCCTGAAGCTCTGCCAGATGAACCTGGGCTTGCCTCTTCAGCATGTTTTTTAACGGGATTCGCATAAATTATATAATCAACCAAACGTATATTAAATTATATGTTTGGTTAATTCAACTATTCTTCTTTGTATTCGCCCCAGAAGATTTTTTTTATTTGCCTTGCTTTTTTTGGCCCGAGGTTGTCTACTTGCTGCAGGTCTTTTCCGAGTGCGTTTGAAATGTTCCTGATTGTTTTGAATTTTCTTAGCAGTGCAACTGCTGTTTCAGGCCCGATGTTTGGCAGTGATTCGATTACAAACCTTTGCCTTTCTGGCAGGGCCATTCCTTTTCTGCCTATGCGCAGCCTTATGCTTTTGTATTTGTTCAATTGCTCTCTTTTTGCAGTAATGAAAAGGAATTCTGCTGTTTCATCCGCGTTTTCAGTGAACAAAACAGGAGTCCTGTAGGAAACAGCAATTGAAGTCAGTGCTCCAATAATTGCGTTCCTGTGGATATTGCGCAGTGTGAATAAATCTTTGTAACTGCCTTCCACAATAATCATTGGGCTTTCATAATTTGCTGACATTGCTGGCAATTGGGTGAAAAGCCGTCCGTCTACAATGCTTTGCAAAAAATCTTTCACTGTTTTTCTTTCTACAATGCACCTGTCGCTTAAGACATAATCGCCGACTTCAAGTTGTTTTTCCCTTACAATGCAGCCTTTTTCAGAAAGTTTTTTTGCTATTTCAGAGCTCTGTTCTCTCTGGTCTGCGTAAATCAATAATTGTTCTTTTTCTTCAGGATTTTTTTCGTGGAAGGAATCAAGCGTTGTTTGTTTTTCGCATTTGTTTTTTTCAGGGCTCATTTCCTGCTGCATTTCAAGCAGCATTGCGTGTGATTTTTTTTCTTTTGCATTTGCATTCCAATAGAATGCTTCGTCTCTTGTTTTGTTTGCCATTAGCATTATTACTTTGCCGGGCGCCAGCCTTCCTGTCCTGCCTCTTCTCTGGATTGTCCGGATTTCTGATGGCACTGGTTCGTAAAAAACAACAAGGTCAACATTTGGAATATCCAGCCCTTCTTCCGCAACACTGCTTGCAACAATGCAATTCAGTTCTCCTGTTTTTAGTTTTTCAATTGTTTCGGCTTGTTCTTTTTGGCTCATGCCTTTTTCGTTTTGTTTTGCTGCCTGCCCAATGAATTTTTCTGCTTTGATTCCCGGAATAGTGTTTAAAAATTCTGCAATGTTTTTTATTGAAGCCCTGTAATGGTTGAATACGAGGACTTTTCCTTCTGGGTGCTCCAAAAATTGTTTCAAAAGGATTTCCCTTAATTTTTCTATTTTTGGGTGGTTAAAATTTTTTTCTTTGAGTGCTTGTGCTGCTTTTATTGCTTCGAAAAACTGTTTTTTTCCGACTAATTGTTTCACTGCCCTGCTTGCGCTTGGCTCAAAAGCATTTGTTTTTATTCTTTCAAAATAATCGTGCAATGCAAAAATTCCCTGTGTTTCCAGCAGTGTTTGCGCATGGCTGATTTTTAATAATTGTGCTGCTGCTGTTGCTCCTGCAAAGAGGCTTGGCTGTGTTTTTCCATGCCTTGCAATTTTTTTTCTTATTTCAATTTGCAGGTCTAAGATTCTTTTTTTGCCGTAAAAACCAGGGTTTGTTGTTTTTGCCAGGCCTGTTTTTTTCAGGATTGCGATTGTGTCTCTTGCAACCTGTTCAAGGAGCAGTTTGATTTCCAGCATTTCTGCGGGCAGGTCAACGCGTTGCCATTCGATTTTTATTTCGTGTGAGAATGGCTTTATGTCTTTGTCTTGCAGTGTTTTGATTTCAATGTTTTTTATTGAGAGGTTTCTGCAGACTTCTTGGATTTTGTCTTCTGTGCTGCCTGGCGATGCTGTTAATGCAAGCACAAGCGGTTGTTTTGCTTGTTTTGCGTATTTTTCTGCTATGTAAACATAGCTGTAATCCTTTGCTGCTCTGTGGGCTTCGTCAAAAATGCATAATGCCACGTTTTCCAAGCTTATTTGCTGGTTGCGCAGGTCGTTTTCAATTGTTTGGGGAGTAGCGGAAATTATTGTTGCATTGTTCCATTCTTCTGCTCTTTTTTCCTGTGCCAGTGTTCCTGTGAAAAGAGAAATTTTTTTTTCCGGAATTTTGAAGAATTTTTGAAAGCTTTTTTGGTGCTGCATTGCAAGTGGCTTTGTAGGGGACAAAAAAAGCACTTTTGATTCCGGGTTTTTTTGCAGGACATGTGCTGCTACAATTGCTGCGATAACTGTTTTTCCAAGTGCTGTGGGCGCTACAATAAGCGAGTTTCCTGCTGTTAAAACCCTGTTTGCAAGGTTTTCTTGGAAAGCGCGTTTTTCAATTGTTTTTTCTTTGAGCAATTCGTGTTCTAAAAAATCAGGCATTTGAACCAATACAATTTTTGCAGGGGATTGCTTTTAATCTTTTATACGCAAGGTTTCCCCTGTTTTTTTATGGTTTAATGCAAAAAAACCAGTTTTTCCGTATTTTTTTGAATCTGGCTTGTTTTTGGTTTTTTTTGCTTTAAAAAGCCCGCATATGTTTTTATTTTGATTTATTCTTTACTATGACTAGTTTTTTATTGTTTTTT
>JAGVNX010000044.1 GCA_020053055.1 Candidatus Iainarchaeum sp. | reverse complement strand
TTTTTTTATTGCTGCAATGCTGGCTTGAAGGCCTGCGGAATCTTTAATAATTGTTGCGGGTTATTTTTGAAGCATGGTTAATAAAAATCCTGTTAAGCGTGGCCTTCGCTTGCGAACTTCTGCGCACAGGGTTACAGTTCAGCGCAGAAGAGCAAATATTGCCGAGTTAATTTTAAGGCGGGAAACCATATTGCCAGGCGAACTGGCAAAAATCGGCACAATTAAAGACAGCGGACAAAGCCTGGATTTGAAAGCCGCCAAAAGCATGCGGCCTGGCGCCTTGTTTTTGTATATTCTGCCTGCAATTGGCAGGCGTTACTCTTCCTTTTTGGGGCAGATTATACGGAAAAGTGATGGACAGCCAATTTTTATTCTTACGCATAAAAGCAATGGCGAGGTTTACAGGCGGCTTGCAAGCCCGATTAAGCGCGAATTGACGAGAGGAGTAAGGCGTACGAATATGCTTGTGGAGATGCGGCTATTGCCTCGCAAAATCAGGGTTAAATCGCGAGCCTCTGTCAAATCCGGCTGAACAGGCAATTTAAACTGGCTTTTTGCTTATAATTTTGGTTGTTTTTTGGGAATGGTTTTTAATGGTTTTGGTTTGCAATTATTCTTAAGCACGGGGTGAATTAATGAGGTTTTCAAACGCGTTTTTGGTTTTAGTCTTATTTGGCTTGCTTGTTTTTTCTGCTTCTGCATTTGCCTGGGGAAGCCCAAGAGGATTTGGCTCTGGTTATGGCCTTAATCAAAGATACACGCCGCCTGCAATCGGGCCTGGCACAAGTAGTAATTCTCTTCCGCAGGCTGCACAAGCAAGAGTAAGCCTGAATGTCAATGTTACTGGCGGGGAAAATCCAAAAAATGTTGTTGGAACCCTGTATGCCCAAGTTGGATTGGGGCCAGGAGAAACCCGCGGTTTTGCAACCACAAATAATGGCAAATTGGTTTTTTCAAACTTAAAGCCGAATCAATACTATTTTCTCAGGCTGACAGCAAAAGGCAGGACTACAGTCCATGCATTTGTTTATGTGGGCAAGAATAATACAACAGTAACAAAGTTTGTCTAATTCTTTTTTTTTGGGATTGTTCTTTTTCTTTTGGACAATTGTTTATTATCCGATTTAGGTTCTTTTTCTTTTGGGCGTCCAAAACTTTTTTTTCTTTTGAAGAAAAAGAGATAGCGGAAAGGTTTTTATTGGAAAAACACGTTTATATTGTCTGATGAAAAAGTATTTTGCCTTGGTTTTTTTTGCATTATTGCTGGTTCAATCAGCAGCAGCTGGAGTTTCAAGCCAGGAAGCCATTGATTTTGTTTCAAAAACAAATAATTTTTTGCTTCAAGGGGAATTTGCCGAGATTTCTCCTAATGTTAAAATCAGTTGCCAGTCAAAAGCATTTTGGGTTGTTGCCATAACCAGCGGGGATTCGTTGACCGGCTTTATTCCTGTTTCGGGTGACAGCCCTGCAATTCCGGATTCCAAAAGCGTCAGAAAAGATTTGATTAAAACAGCATATTTTTTGTATAATTTTGACAAGCTTAAAAAAAATGCTTTGCAGCAGGACCAATGGATTTTCAATTCGCTTAATTCAAAAAGAATAAGCGATTTGGCTGTGAAGCTTCAAAGCGAAGCAAGCCTTGATTTGACAACAATATAAATGGAAGTAAAAACAAGCACAACCCTGATTCAGATTCTGACAAAAATGAAATCCGAATTGGGCGCAATGAACCAGCAAGCAACAGCATTAAGCAAGGACATCCTGGATATGAGCGCATATGAAAATTCTTTTTACAACAATCCGGACACTTTGTCGCTGGAAACCTTAAAATCAAAATTTGACAATGTTTTCAATGAAATCAGCGAGCTTGACAGGCAAAAAACAGAGTTAGTCATTAATTCCGACAAATTAAAGCAGGGCATTGCGCAAACAAGCCTGGCAATTGAAACAAAAAAATCTTTGGGCGGATTGGCAAACCCGCCTTTGGAACTCGCATATCTTTCCTCAATTTCGGCTTCTTCAACGAATTTGGAGGAAAGCCTTTCAAATGCTTTTGACGATACAATTGCGCGTTCACAAACCCTGGCTGATGGCCTTGACACGAGAATAAGAAGAAACAATGCCTACCAGGTTTTTTACGGGCAGGATAATGAAATAATCGACAAAACAGGCTATTCAAGCCTATCCCTGCTTGTTGAATACGTGCTTGCTGAAGAAAATGAAGAGTACTGGGAAAACTTAGAGCAGGTGTCTGAATTGCGGGAAAACTGGCAGAAAGCAATGGCATATTTTAAGAACGGCAATTTTGAAACAGCAACAAGTTTTGCAGCAAAATCCAAAAAGAACGCGCTTGCTGTTTACCAGGACGGCTTCAAAGAGGAAAAACCAGTTATTAACACTGATTTGATAATAACTGCGGGGGTTTTAATAATTGCTTTTCTGATAATAATTGTAATCCTTAGGAACCGCGGAAAATTCGCGTCTCTGGTTTCCGGAAGCACAGAAGGCGAAAAAATTGATTTCAAATGAAAAAAAAATTGCAAAATTTTTAACAATTTTTTTTATAATCCTTGTTTTTTCAATTGTGAATGCACAGGTTTTAATCGGG
>JAGVNX010000073.1 GCA_020053055.1 Candidatus Iainarchaeum sp. | reverse complement strand
TGCCCCCGCTGGGATTTGAACCCAGGTCAATGCCGTTCTCCTCTTTTTCGTAAAACTTTTGAAAGCGAGCCTAACAGGCGAGCACTTCGAAAAGGTTTGAGAGGGCATGGTCCTTAACCGGTCTAGACTACAGGGGCCTGGACAATAAAAATTGGTAAGGAAAAGGTTATTAAGTTGTTTTTGCCAATCTTTTCTTTTATTGTTTTTGCAAAACAAAATGTTTTTGCGGAGCAAAAACTTCTTTTTGCAAGCTTTTTCTTTTGAAGAAAAAGCTTTGTGATGAACAGGCTGAGGCCGACTGTGCTGCAAAGCGCGGGATGACGAAGATTATGAGTTCTGAAAAGCTTTTCTTTGCCTTGCAAAGAAAACCTTGGAAAAGAAAGCCTTGGGAAAGAAAGACTTGCTGATGCAAGTCTTGCCTTCAGCAAAACCTGGGAAAAAGAGCCTTTTGCTCATTGTGAAGTAAAGCTTCACGATGCCTCGCAAAACTTTGTTTTGCAAGGTCGCAAAAGAATTGATTCCTGAATAAATTTGAGAAAAGAAATCTTTGCTTTGCAAAGAGTTGATTTATAAAAAACCTGGGAAAAAAGGCTTTTGCCGCGCAAAAGAATTGGCTTGTAAAATAACAATTCAACCCATTTTGCCGAAATCAATTTTTTCCATTTTCATTTCTATTGTAATGTCATTGTCAATTGTGTATGCGTCAATTGCCTTGTCGGCAAATTTGCCGTCAACATATAATGCCCAGTAATGCTCTGAGTCAGGCTTCAGGTTGTTTATTCCGATAACGAGAGAGCCCATTCCAACGTATGTTTTTGCTTCAATGCTTGCGACTTGTTTCAGCGCTTCCAGGGCGTTTATTCCTTTTTCAACAGAAATTGCCCTGTTCACTATTTCTGTTCCTTGCGCATCAATTGCTTTTATTATTACTATTTGTTTTTCTGTTGTTATCAGGCTAGTCTGCCCTGTGCTTGTACACCCTAAGAGTAGTAGTGCCAGCAGGAGAATGCCTGCTAATGGAAACAACTTGGAATTCATTGTTTTGCCTCCTTAATTTTAATAATGGTGCCAATGCTCTTGCAAAAACAAGGTTGCTGAGAACATGGACAATTGAAAATGGCGCCGAGGTAACGAAATATAATGGCAATGTGAAAAGGGAAAATGCGCCCAAAATGCCTATGCCCATTCCAGCCCCGGAAATGTTCATTATTATTTCAAAAATTATTGTGCCTGCAAGGCTTAATAAAATAAGGTCTCTTGTTTTTGGCTTTTTGGTTTTTCCGTATGCTCCTGCAATGCCCCCAGGAATTGCCGCGCCCAGTGCCTGGAAAATTGTCCATGGCCCTTGTAAGCCCCATACAAAAAAATTGCTTGCTATATAGGCGCCTGCCCCTAAGCTGAATCCTTCTTTCATTCCAAATAATAAGCCTGCAAGGATTGCAATCGGGATTATTGGTTCAACGCTTGGAACTGCCTGCAATGCGACTCTGCCGGCAACTGCCAGCGAGAATAATCCCAAAAAAATAGCAAGGCTTTTTGCCTCATTTTTTACTTTTGCGTTTTGCCATATTCCCTGGATTTCTTTGGCTTTTTCTTCTATTTTGTTTTCCTGGACAAGGATTTGTTTTTGCTTTTTCATCAGAAATTATTGGAATTAAATATTTAAAAAGGTTTGGAATTTAAGAGCATTCCCCGTTAAAGCTTGCCGCTGAGCCAGTGCCTCCGTCTGTTTCCATAAGCTTTTTTTCGTTCCACCAGATTTTTGTTTCTTTTTGGCTGCTTGTAATGCAGGCGCTTTCTTCTTTTACAAGTTCCAACAGGTTATTGAGGCTTGCTATTCCTTCCTGTGCTTTTTTGTTGTTGTATTTTTTTCCATTGATTCCTTCTAAGTCTATGCTTGCTTGGAACCCAGTGTTTGGATTTTTGAATGCAATTGTTGCTTTTTGCAGGGAGCTTGGATTCTGGATGCCTGCAATTGAATATGCTTTGCCAGTGGGGCTGTAAAAAATTGTTTTCAGGTAAAGTTTTCCGCTTCTTTCTGCTTTGCCCCAGTCCAGGGCATAGGCGTTTGCAGGTTTTTCTTCTGAATCAAGTTCTTCTGCATACCTGTCCGGAGCGTAATTAAATGTTTCCTGCGGGTTTTTTTCGTCAAAGTTTTCGCAATCCCCTGTTGCTGTCCAGAATGAAAGGTTTTGTGTTGATTTTGCAGGAACCCCGGTTTCTGTTAATTGGTAATATGCGCTGAATGGCTCTGTGTTTTCTTCCATGCTTATTTCCGCAATTGTTGGTGTCGCGTATGCCGGATAAAAAACAAGTTTTTTTTCGTTTTGGTTTTCTGTTTCTTTTATGCCAAGCAACAGGCCTCTTTTTGCAAAGCTGCTGTTAAGGATTTTAATGTCTTCAATTGTGTCAGTGGAAAGCATTGCAATTCCGCTGCCCCTGCTTGGTTTTGTGGAAACAGGGATATTGTTCATGTTTGTCACGATAAATTCTTTTTGGCTGTTTTGATAGCTTAATCCGTAGCCTTCCCTGCTTGTGCCTGTTTGTGTTCCTATTTCGGCGTCAAAAGGCAGGTAATAAAATATGCTTCCTTGTTCAGGTTCTTTTTTGAAATTCAATTCTATTTTCACTGTTGCACTTGGCGTTTTTGCTTCGCCGAAAAATCCCCAATTTTTTCCAAAATCAATGTTGAAGAATGATTCAAACAGCCCTGCATTGGGCATTTCTGTTGAATCCAAAAATTTTTGTGAAAATTTTAGTTTTTGGTTATTGAGGAAATAATCCAGCCATTTTCCATTGGAATTTTTGGCAAACCATTCCGGAGCATTCATTAATTCGTTTCTATTGTAATAATTTGCAAAATCTTTTTGAAAATTTTCAGAATAACCGTCTTTTATCAGCAAAACATTGTTGATTATGTATTTTTTCAAGTCTTCAGGTGTTTTTATTTTGCTTGTCCAGGAAACAGTGTTTTTTTTGTTTGCTTCCTCAACATAATAATTTATTGCAGGCTTGCCATCATAAAGGAAAGTTGATTTTGGCATCCAGCATTCGGGGTTTAGTTCCTGCAAATTTGTTGGAATCGGCTGTCCTCCGATCTCATTAATGTACGGGTTCCATTTGTCAACAATCCATTTTAAGCTTTCAATAGCCTGGTTTGTTGGGCAGCTAATGTTGGTATTTTTTTCAACAAATTCCTGCAGTGTTTTTAGGCGCTTGCTTGCCATTATGGTGAATTGTGCTGCATCGCAATAAATTGCCTCGCTGTTGGCTGCAATGCAGTTTTCTTCGCCAATGCCTTCTTTGTCGTTCCAATTCCAGTTCAGCTTTATTTTTGGCAATGCTTTTTCTCCTGTAATGCCAAACATTGCGCCGTTCAAACAAGCATTGTCAAAATTTGCGGCTTGCAAGGCTTTTTTTTCGCTTGAAATGAATTTCAAATGGAATTTTTGTTCAACAAGCATTTTTTCCCCTTCATCAGGGACATTGAATGGCCCGAAAGTTGTGCCTGTAGTTGCATTACCAGTTCCTGCATAGCTTCCTGTCGTTATTGTTGTTGGCTGTGCATGCTTGTGCCTGTAAGCCAATAATCTTGCAACAGAATAAACTGGTTTTTCTGATTCAAGGCTTTTGTTTTCAAACAAGAGGCCTGCTGTCTGGCTTTCATATTCGCCGAAAATTTTTGCTTCTTCTGAATTCCAGTTTCCACTGATATTTGAATTGTCCAGGACAATATCTGAAGAATCTGTTTTCAGGTTTGTAATAAAATCAGGAAGAATGCTTTTGAAGCCGTCAGGGCAGTTGCCAAGGTACATATTGTAAGCATTTCCATTATAGCCTCCAATTAATGTTCCTAATCCCACATAAGAGCCTAAGATTCCAATTGTTCTTCCCTTGCCAAATGTTGAGGCTTCCTGTGCATTTACTTCTACAACTGAAAGCTTGTTTAACTGGTCTTCTGCATAATCATTTTGTTTTTTTGCTTCAAGGGAAGATAAACTTGCAGCGTCTGCAGCCTGCTTTGCAGTGTCGGCTTGTTGCTGTGCAGCCAGGCTTGCTGCCTTTAAGCTGTTCGCTGCGGATTCAAAACCCGCTATTTGGCCTATTAATGCACTGGCTGCAGCGGCCGCTGGCACGCATTTCATTATTTTTGCAGTCAGGCTTTTTTTTACTACTGCAATTTTTGTTATTGCGCTTCCTATGCCTGTGCCAACATCTGCAAAATTTCCGCTTGCGTTTTGTGAATTTTGCCCGCATTGCTGGTCTTGTTGTGCTGCCTGCATCATTTGTTGTGAGGCTTGTGCTGCCTGTTCTGAACCTTCTTTTGCCCTGTCAGAAGTTGTTTGTGTTTCACAGGCCCCTTTTTGTGCATTAGTGGCGTTTTGCAGGCCCTGATTTCCATTGTTTTGCCCTTGTTCGCAATTATTTTTTGCCTGGCCTGTGGCTGTTGAAGCTGCTCCTGATGCTTGTTTTGCCCCTCCTGTTATCTGATTTGTTTTTTGCAGGTCTTGGTTCATTTTTGTGGCATCGGTTTTTGCATCGCAGCATGGGGGGCTAATAATTGGGTCTGGGCTTGCACAACCTGCTTCTGTTGCTGCAGGAATTGTTGCCCCAGTGGAAACAAGCTGTTGTGCAATGTCAACTGCTTGGCCAGCTGCACTCGATACTTGTTGTGCCATTTGGTCTGCTTGTTCTGCCTGTTGTTTTGAATTGTCAAGAAGTTTTTTTGCCGCATCGCTTAGCTGCTGGCCTTTGTCTGCTTCGCCTGAGGCTTTTTGAGTCATTTCTTCCATTCTTTGTTTTGCCAAATCTGCTGCAATTTTTGCGTTTGCCAGTTCAAGGTGTGTTTTTCCTGTTCCTACTGATTTCGGGTCAAAAAAGCTTTGTGTATTTTGCACGCTTTGGTACCAGGAATCTATTGGCGCTATGACTTCCACATTTTCGCTTAAATTCGGGTTGAATACTGTTGCACTGTCTCTTGCTCCGCTTCCAATAATTGAAAATTCGTATTTGTCAAGAAAGAATATTGCATTTTCATTTGGTTCTATTAAAACATCAATTGTTTTTATTGGAATCCAATCGCTATTTGGGGTTTTTGCTTCAATATTGACTCCGTACATTCCCGCAATTGCCCCTTTTGAAACAATTACGCTTGCTCTTGGATTGCCAGAATTCAGGCTAATGTTTTTTGAGCTTAATTGGATTGTTCCTTCTGATGCCCCCCCTTTGCAGCCATCATCGTTTCTGCAGAAGGCAATTTCCACGATTGATTTGCATTGGGCAACATCAATTGAAAAACTTGCTGAGCCTGCGTCTTTTTTTATTTCCAGCCTGTCATTGTCAATTTTTATGCATTGCTCAATGTTTGCAATGTCTATTTTTGCGTTTATTTCAGTGCTGCCCACAAATTTTAATCCGCGGCCTGTTTCTTCCTGCCCATCAAGCACTATTTTGAATTGAACTGTTTTTCCAAGAGTGCCGGGCTTAGGCGTGAAAACCAGTGTTATTTTTATTTTTTGGCCCTGCCCAATGTCCCGCATTATTGTTCTCCAATTGTTTTCGCCAAGAATTTCCGTTGCCCCTTCTAAGGAATCTGTTTCAAGCATTTCAACAATTCCGTCCGGATTTCCCGCCCAAATTGTTTTTGCCATAAGCCTTGACAGGCTTCCGCTTGTTTCTTCGCCTGAACAAGTGTTTTCAATTTCAAGTTCCAAAACAGCCTGATTGTTTTTTGTGCTGTCAATCCATTCCTGCTTGTCAACTTTTATGCAGTTCATAGAGGCTGTTGAAAACAATTTGATTTTGATTGCCAGGGGAATTTTTGCATCAAATTTTTTTCCTGTTTTCGGCTCAACAAGCGTAACAAGGAGTTCCATGTTGAGGGTTTCGTCTTTTTCAATTGCCGCGCTTTGTTCAAATTTTACTTTTGCTATTTCCAGGATTTTGCTTTCCAAAGCCGGAATTTTTGTTCCTTTCAAAGAAGAAAAAAAATTGTTCATTATGCCTTCATCAAGCAGGCCTTTTGTGTCTCCAATCATTGAAACCGAGAATAGTTCCAGTTCAACCGCCGTGAGGTTTGAGATGCTTGTTTCAATTGTTTCTTCAGGATTTTCTCTTGTGTCTATCTGCGCTTCAAGCGATTCGTTGCCTATTTCAAAAACTTTTTGGCTGATTGTTTTTTCAACAGGCTCTGCATAATAATCTTCTTTCAGGGCTTCAAAAAAAATTTTTGTGCCGGGCATTGCCCCTGGCAATTTGAAGTTTGCTTTTCCCTGTGCATTTGTGCTTGTTTTTTCCTTTGCAATTGAATTGTCAGCTAATGTTCTTGTCATCCAGATTATTGCATCAGCCACAGGTTCGCTTTCATTTGCCATTATTGCCGCATTTATCTCTGTTTCCAAAAAAGCCTGGATTTCTTCTGGCGTTATTTCAAGAACCATTTTTTTTCCGGCCTGCGTTTCAATCCAGATTGTTTTTGAAAAAATTTCTTTTTCATTTTCAGAAATCGTTATTTCAATAGTGCCAAGGCTTGTTTTTTTTGGAGTGAAAAACAGGTTAAAATTTTCCAAATCCCCGGCATCAATGGGTTTTAAGGCAACATTTTCAACGCTTCCTTTTTTTGATTCAATTGTTTTTTTGGTTTTATTGTCCACTGCAAGGATTTTGAATTCAGCATCTTCCGCGCTTCCGGTTTTTATTGTGATTTTCGGGTTTTCAATTGTTTTTTCGGAATTGTTTTTTATTTCAAAATTCAGGTTATAATCCTTGTTTAATCCAAGCAAAAAATTTTCTGTTTGCAATTTTTTTTCAGAATTGCCAAAAATCCATTCATTTCCATAGCAAACATCCTCGCCACAGTCAGTGTCAATTCCTTCTCCAAATTCCAAATCAAATGTTTTTGCATACAATGCTTGTTTTGATGAGCTGCTTTCATAATCGCCAAGTTCAGTGTCTTCCGGAATCCTCAAATATTTTCCATTGTTGTTTATGAACCAGGCCCTGTAATGAAGCCTTAGCAGCGCGTTTGGCTCAGTTTCTTTTTTAACCTTGAATTCAAAACCCAAAAAATATTTTTTTCCTTCGGAGCCAGGCCTGAATTCAATGTTAACCCATTTTGCTTCTGTTATTGTGTCGGAAAGGTCTGTTTCATATCCAAGAGGGGGGGTAAAGCTTTTTCCGCCATAAACAGAATCCGGCATTGCGAATAAAGCGCCAGTTATTGCCATTTTTTCAGTTAAAAGGCTTTGCTCTTCGCCTACCCTGAAATGAAAGCCTGCTTTTGCAATTTCACTGTTTTCCTGGGTTTCCATGCTGAACAAGGCAAAATATTTTTTTCCAGCACTTAACATTCCTGTTTTTTGGCCTTTGTCAAAAATTCCTTCAAACTTCATTGCGGGCAAAGCGCCGGGATTTTTTTGCTGCATTTGGATGTCAAATTCAATTGTTTCATTCGGCCACAATTGTTTTGGAATTGTCTGAACAGCATTGTAACCCGGCATTCTTGCAATTGCAAAAACTTTTTTGTCTGCTTTTGTTAAAAATTCGCCTGTTCCTTTTGGCATTGCAATTTTTTGCAGCAATTCGCCGTTTTCAGCATAAATTTCGGCTTCTGATTCTTCAAGCATTATTTCCCTGCTTTCAAAAGCGCTTATTTGTATTGTTGCTGTCCCAATGTCCAATTGCACAAGAAAAGTGTTTTTGCTTCTGATGTCTATTTCCATTGCGCTTGTCTTGTTGTCTCCAAAAGCAGGAAATTTTTCGGCATATGCATAATAAGTTCCTTCCGAAACACCTGAAAATTTTGCAATGCCGTTTGCATCAGCATATTTTGCAGCATAGGGCATTGTTTCGCCCGCAGGATTCTTGATAACCACTTTTGCATTTTCCACTGGCAATTCGTCTTCGTCAATTACCTGCACTTCTATTATTCCCGAATTTTCCCTTGTCAATTGTTCCAGTTCAATCGTGGCTTCCCCTTTTGTTTCGATCATGGTTTCGTTCGGCAGATAATTCTCCTGCATTGCAGTTATCCTGTAAGCGCCTTCTTCGCTGACTGAAAATTTTACCATTAAGCCTTCGCTGCCAGTTGTTTCTTCTGCAATCAAGTCTCCGCCTTGGCTGAACAATTGGACAATTGCATTCGGAATGCTTGTTTTTGACGCTTTGTCAATTACGCTTACATCAATTGTTCCTTTCGAGGATTTTGTTGCCAGCAATGTTTTTTCCTGTTCCAAACCAGAACTGGTTAGCATTGCAGAACCCTGCATTATTTCATATTCTCCCTCATAATCAAATGCGCTTATTTTGTATGTTCCAAGCTGCACATCTGTAAAAATTGTTTCGCCGCGTTCATAGGTTTCTTTTTCATCTTGGACAAAATCTTCTAAAGCAATCAATTGCACAGTAAAATTTGTTCCAGTAACCAGATTGTTTTCGGAATCAACAATTTTAACCCGTATTTTTCCCATTGGGGCTTCCCCGGAATTGCTTTCCAGTTTCACAAAAGTCGAGAAAAACCGAATTGTAAAATTTGCCTGCTTGTAATCAAGGGGAGCAAGCAGTTTTGCAGAAAGGATATCGCATTCTTTTGGCTTTACTATTCTTATTTGGCCGTCCTTGTCGGAATCAGTTGCTGTTCCTTGTGCAAGCTCAAAGCCGTTTGCACACGACAATTGTATTGTAATCAGTTTTCCAGTTATGCGCGAACCATCAGCTTTTTGGAATACAATTACCTTCTCGTCTATTGCTTCACTGATTTTTTTTAAAAAAATTTCTTTCAAAAAAAAATCCGAAACAACAAAATCTGAAGCATAAGCAGAATAATTCACGCCGTTTATGCTTTGCTGTTCAATTGAAACCAAAATTTTTGAGTTTTTTTGAACAGAAAAACTTATTTTTCCGTTCTCGTTTGTTTCTGCCGTGGTTTCAGATCCGTTTACAGAATATTTTACTTCAACTCCATTCAATGCGCTTCCTGAAGAATCTTTCACAATAATCGCAAAACTTGTTTCCTGCTGCGGCATTGCAAAAAACAGCATTATAAAAACCGCGGTTACTGCAATAATCCCGATAGCAACGCCAAAAATTATTTTCTTGCTGTTTTTCAGAAGGGGATTTGAAAAATCAGAATCCAAAATTTTTGCCTCTTCGGATTCAAATTCTTTGCCAGTTTTTTGTGCAAGCATTCTTTCTGTTCTTCTGGACATAATCTCAGAAAAATAACGGATTTCTAATATATAAATCCGCCTTTTCTTTTCTTTGCGAAAGAAAATAAAATGCAGGTTGCTAAAAGAAAAGAAATAATATTCAGAAAAAATATGCCTCGGGGGGGATATGAGCCCCCGACCTCCTGATTATGAGTCTTGCCTCCATAAATGGAACAGGCACTCTAACCAGGCTGAGCTACCGAGGCGGCTTTTCTTTGCAAGCAAAGAAAACCCGGGCAACAATTTCAAGCAATGAAACTTTATAAAATATTTTCTTGCTTGACATTGTTGGAAAAGAAACAGTTTTTCTCCGAAAAACTGGGGCTCGCTTCGCTCGCAAATTAATTAATCTCTTTATTGGCGAAGTTTTAAAATAAATCGCTTTGCAGACTGGATTATTTTTCCGATTGCTTTTCAAAATCCAGCCTGCTTTTCACTTCAATTCCGTGGTTGTGCAATATTATCCTGTCTGCATAGCCAATAAACAAGCCTGTTTCTATTACTCCTGGAATTTCTTTTGCCTGGAACTCTATTTCGTACAAATCATAAATATCGTCAATTTTTACGTCTGCAATCAAATTGTTTGATTCTGTCCTGTATTCTTTCCCGTTTATTTTTCGCAGGCGCGCTTCCCCGAGCTTTTCAAGCTGTATCAAAGTCCGCTTCCAGCCAAAATGCACTATTTCAAAGGGAATTATGCCGCTTATTTTTTCCACAAAATCTTTTTTGTTTGCAACAACAATCAGTTCTTCCGCGCTCTGGGCAATCATTTTGTCCCGCACAAGGCTTGTAGAATCAGTTTTTACAAAATTGAAGTCCTTGTCTGCCTGTGAAACAAACTCAAAGGCAACATCAATTTCATGCTCGTTTAATGATGCAACAGGAATTTTCAAATCTGCCAGCAAAACAGCCATTTTGTGGGAAGTTGGAACAACGCTTACTTTCAGGTTTTTTTCTTCAATGCCAAAAGCTATTTTTTTTAAAAATGTTTCCGAATGTTCCGAAGTTCCCAAGGCCAAAATCATTCCCGATTTTATGTAATGCAAAGCAAGCGATTCAATTGTTTCTTCCTTTAAAGCCATGCAAACCAAGAATAATTAGTGCTTTTGTCTATTTATTTTTTGTGCATGCCCAAAGTTCTCTTATAAAGCAAAAAAAGAGAATATTTTGAAGCCAGTTACATTTCAGGCTGAATCCCATTAGGGTCTGTATTGTTTGGAGGAATTATAGGAAGTTCTTCGGACTGCCCATAACAATAACTTCTTTGCCCATCTGAATCCATTTTGCAGCCCAAATATCTGTCAGGAGTGCATTCTTCAAAAGGATTAATTTCTGCAGTCCAACTATAACTGCTGGGCGTTAACAATCCAAAAGGATTAATAAGAATAAAAGGCGCTGATTCTTCCTGCTTGGTGCAAGTGACAGTTACTGCAGAAACATAAGCCGGATGCTCTTTTCCAATAAAATCTGCAGCACCATTCAATTGCACAGAACCGGCCTGAAAACACGCGTTTAAAACTGGGCCATAACTGCTGTTCTGTATTTCACAATATTGTGTTTGTGCATCTGGGCTTTCTGCGCAACCGCCTAAAATAATCCCTAAAAATAATGCGGAAAAGACAATTGCTATTTTCAAAGAATTTTTTTTCAAAAAAACACCTTTTTTTTCCTGTTAATCATTACCCAGTATTCGCTGCAGGCAAATTTTCCGCACAAATAATAGTATTGTCTGTTTTTGTTATGCAGCCATCTGTGCACGAATTTATTGTTGCATTCAGCTTCCATTTTGTTATTACGCTTGCGGGAAATCCATTAAGAGTACAAGTCAGCTGAACAATGGATGTTTTAGTGGAATCTCCTTGCCCGCTGAAATTCACTAGCTTGGAAAGAAAAGTTCCCTGCGGAGGAATGCAGAGTACTGCCTGTGTAACCCCATTATTATTTCCATAAACTTTTTCAAATCCATCGCACCCTGCCAGAATTTCGTTTCCAGTCAAACCTGGTTTTGCTTCAGTTCCAGTGCAACCGCAAATAGCAATGATTAGGATTAGCAGTATTGAAAAAAAAACAATTTTTCCTTTTGGCAGAATCTTCATTAAAGCACCTTTTAATGCTTTATTATAAGGCTTAAGTGGTTTTTAATCCTTGCGGTTTTTCAAATTCAAGGCGTTTGAAGAAAGTCGCACAAATAATTAAGCTCCCGGCGGGAATCGAACCCGCAATCCCGTCCTAATTGGCATAGATACCAAGGACGTACTTTACCATTAAGCCACGGGAGCCTAAATCAGAAAAAATTAGCATTGAAAACAATTTTAATAGGTTCGGGCGCAATTTGTTTTCATGCCTGCGAGAAGAAAATTAAAGGGAAACTCACGGCATAATAAATTGGTTCACTTTTCTTTAACTGAAAGGCTGCACACCGATGTTTTGGAAGAAAAATACGGCCCTGTTTCCGCAAGAGTAGTGCGGCATGATTCTCGCATTAGGGAAGCGCATTTGGTTGATGCAAAAGGCATTTCAAGAACTTTTGCTGTTACTTTTTTTCAAGGCAAATTTTCAAACCCTGAAATTGCAAGAATAAATTCGCAAATTCAGGGAGGGGCTGCAATTGGCAAGGCTTTCAGGGAGCATGGCTTTGTTATCAGGAAAAATGTTGTTGCTGTTTTTGTTGTAAGAATTCCTGAATGGCTTCAAAGAGAATTCCATTTATTAAGCCCAAGCGCAAAAGTTCGTGTTTCCGAGTTTTATGCAAAAAAGCCTGGTGCAAAACCAGTTATTTATGGCGAAGTTGCAGAAATTTACACCCCTGATTTTCGCCAGCCCACAGTAAATTCTGTTGACAGGAGCCAGGTTAACCCATCAATAAGGACCTTGGAAGCACAGGGCTTTTCAAAATCAGATCTCTGGGAAAGGTTAGGCGCTTATAATGATTGGGGCAATGTTAAAGCCCGCTATGAAAAAGCAAAAACAGCTTCGAAAAGAGAACAATTTCGCTGGAAAAGAAAAATAACAAATTTTTTAAAAAACAAATGATTTTGCAATGTTTTTTCAATTTTTTTATTTTTTTCGCAAGTAAAATACGTAGGTGCCAGCTCCAGCAAGTCTGACCTCTTGTTTTATTCGCAGAAAATACTGCGTGGTCTGAAAGACCCGCAGTCGTAATTATCTATTTCTTTTGATATTTCTTTTCTTATCCTTATCGCGTGGAGCGGG
>JAGVNX010000028.1 GCA_020053055.1 Candidatus Iainarchaeum sp. | reverse complement strand
ATCGCGAAAGCAATGACAAAATCAAATGCCAGCAATTTTTTGCCAAAAATAGCAAGCACCAAAAAAGTCATTGAAGAAATAAACGAACACTTCGGTTTCCTAAAATGGGGCCTGAAGAGAGTGTTCCTGCCAATCGCAGTGTTTTATGTCCTGATTGGCTTCTTTTTGCAGGAGTATGTCTTGGGAGCATTATTTACTGCGCTTATAGTGTATCTGTATGCCAATTTTCTGCCGGATTTTGATGCTTTTTTTCCGCACAACTCCAAAATTGAAAGCAAAAAAGCCTCTAAAATTGGAAAACAAATTACCCTTTTTTTTGCGCCAATAATGATTTATTATATTCTTTCAAAAAAAACAATGCCTTTGGATTTAGGCTCAAAAAAAGCCTTTCACAACAAAAGAGCGCTAATAGAATTTACAATTTTCCTGTTTGCCTTTGGGCTCATTCTCTATTTTTCCTTATTGAAGGCATTTTTCTTTGCGCTCTTTGGATTTTTGGGATACTTAACCCATTTAATAGTTGACAAAGAAATCAAACTCTAAAGATGAAGAAATTATCAATTGGTTATTTCCAATTCCAGGCTTTCAAGCGCAATTCCGTTGTACTGCGCCTTGCTTATCCACGTGTCTTCGTGCAATATTCTTGCCTTTAATCCCGCTTTTTTTATTATGCCGAGATAATCTTCTTTCAAAAGCGCACCTCCAACACAACCCACAATGAGCTTTTCGTTTTTTCTCTGTTTTTTTGTTAGCTCTTTCAAAAGGACAATGTCAGAAACATACATTCTGCCGTTTTCCTTAAGCGCGCGTTTTGCTTCTTTGAAAACCTTTTCCTTGTCAGGCGAAAGATTAACCACACAATTGCTAATGATTACATCGATTGATTTGTCTTCAATCGGCAATTTTTCAATTTCTCCAAGGCGAAATTCAACATTTTTATAGCCATACTTTTCCGCGTTTTTTCTTGCCTTTTCAACCATTGCTTCAGTCATGTCAATGCCGATTACTTTTCCTTTTTCGCCCACTTTTTTTGATGCAAGAAAACAGTCAATGCCAGCACCGCTTCCCAAATCAAGGACTGTTTCGCCTTTTTTTATTTCCCCCAAAGCAGTCGGATTGCCGCAGCCAAGACCCATATTGGCTTCTGGAACATTGGCCAATTCAGAATCACTGTAGCCAATTTCCTTTGAAATGTCCCTGTTGCTATTGCATGAACAGCCGCACCCAGTTTTTGCTATTTTTGAATAACTTTCTTTTACAATTTTTTTCACATTGGCCATAAACAACACTAAAAAAATTACAAACAATTAATCAATAAAAAATCAAATTGCTCGGTCCGCCCAATTATTATCATCTTTCTTTCGAAATCCAAGTCATTGTCAGATTACTGCCTAAGTCTCATATGCGTGACGAGCAACCATTACTTTGTAAGGATAATTATAAGTGTCCGGTTCAGTTCGCCCATCTCTCTTCATTCCCGAAGGTCGGCGTCATCGTCAGGTCTACATACCCGGACAATAATATGGGGTTAGAATTACTTTTTATGGGTTTTTATTAACCTGAGAATACGCGTATTCTTTTTTTGGTTCGAGTTTTTCAATTTAAATATTTTTTTAAACAAAGAGTTTTTATAATGCAAACGATTTGTTATTAGTGAAAAATATGGCAAACATCAGAAGGCGTTTCCAGGTTTATCGCAGGCTTCTTTGGAGAACTGCCCGTGATTCTCTTGTAAGAAAAATCCAAAGGCACAGGCCAAAGCTTGCTGAAACCTCAGAGCTGCCGGAACACGCACAGCACATGCGCACTTTAATAATTAAATACTTAAGCAGGGAGGGGACCCATTCGAGTGCAGTAAGAATGCTTGCAAATGCTCTTGCAAGGCAGCCGCGCAAAACATGGGTTTATGAAGGAACAAGAGATATTCTGCTAATTACAGGCGACGAACTAATAGATTTGTTTCTTGCCCATGAAATAGAAAAAATCGAATTTTTGCGGGAACAAATTAATAAAACTCTTGCAGATCCTGTACAATTCGAAGAAATGACCACAAGAGAAAAAATCAGGGACAGGAGAAGAAGAAACAAGGCCGGGGACAAAATCCAACAACGCCTGGATAAGGAAAAAAAGATTTTGCGGGATGTGCTGACTGAATTCCTGATAAGATACCCAATAAAAGAGCCTGAAAAAGAGGATTAAAAAAAGCCCTTGTTTTCAGGGGAATCAATTATAAAAATTGTTTTAATGCAATTTTTTTAACAAAATCTGGAGGTTTTTTTTATGGCGGAAGTTTTGGTTGTAGCAAGCAAAGTAAAAGAAGCTATTTCAAAAGCCGGTTTCAATACAAGCGGGGACTTTGTGGAAGCCTTAAGCAGGCATGTTGAAGAAGAAATCAAGAAAGCAATTGAAAGATGCAGGGCAAACAGCAGAAAAACAGTCAGGCCAGAAGACATATAAAAAGCCTTTTTGCTGTTGCAAAAAGCCTTGGGAAAAAAATTGCTTTGCAATTTTTTGGAATTTTTTTTTAATTCCCAATTTCTGTTTTTTTATGGCAGTATGCGCTTTGATTCGTAATAATTAATGTCGTTTTCGGAATCAATTATTGCAAAAAGGGGAAGAGTATTGAGATTCTGGGCCAAGCGAATCATTCTGCTGTATTCTGGCATTGAGATTCTTTGGGATTGTTCTGCAATTTTTACAACCCATTGGGTATGTTCTTCCCCTGGTTTTTTTCCGCGCGGATAAACCCTCAAATCAAAGCCAAATTTGAAGCCTGTTTTAACGCAATAGCCCTTTTCGCGGAGGTCCTTGTAAACCAGGAATTTTGAATAAAAATTTTTCTCTTTTTTGCAGGCTGATTTCAATAATGCTTCTTCAGAAACTTTTTTGTCATCAGAATCGTTCAATTCAATCCTGGCTTTTTCAAGAAGAAAAATAGCCTCGCACAAATCCAAAACAAGGCGCTTTTCTTTGAGCTCTCCGAAACCCTTTTGCCTTAACTGGTCAATAAGCTTTTTTTCGGAAACAATTGCCTTCTGCCCAACAAGCAAAGCCATAAAAAAACCTTTAAGATTCAAATTCCTATTATTCTGATGCTCAATCACATTAATATTCTTAATTCAAGCGCCGTCGAATTCGCCGCTGCTTAAGTGCATCAACAAAACGCCTTCTTCTTCCCATTATTCCAATTTGGTTATTAGACCATAAAGGAAAAACATCGTTTATTATTGCAAAGCCTCTTCGGGTAAGCGCCTGAAGCACTCTTTGTTTATGAGCATCAGCCATAGGAATCAAACCACAAGCAGGCACTATTAAAATATCCACTGGAGAATGATTAAACGCGCTTATGTCTGCGCAAACCCGCAGCTCCACAATTTTGCCATTTATCTTTATTCTGGGAAACTTGAAAACATGTCGCGTCCATTGAAGAAACTCCACTTCTTCGGCAAGAGGGTTTTCGCGTGCATTTCTTCCTGCACGGCGATTCCAATGGGCCATAGCTTGTATCGGCTCTGGTCCTTGATAAAGTTGAGACGCGTCCAATGTAGGCATAGTGCGTTTTGCATAAGCCTTCCAATGCATTGGCTTTTTAGATTCAGGATTCAGGGCTTCGGGTCCAACAAGATAGCCAGTGTTTGTAACTGTTTTTTTTGCCGGCACTTGCTCAAGCAAGGAAAGAAATATGTAGCCATTGCCGTGCTGCTTTGCCAGCGCCTGCACTGTTCGAAGCCATTCTTTTGTCTGAGCCCGCGGAACAGCATTTTCGCCCATTGTTATTTCCGGGAAAACAATCACTGTGGATTTTCCGAGATTCCTGTCAAAAACATTTTTGACTGCCAGAGCCATTTCTTCAAATTGTGTAAAGCGCTTTTCCACAAGAAAAAAAGTGATTCCATCTTTTTCAGCAACAAGCATACAAAATAACTGAAAAAACTGAATTTAAACCTGCTTTTTTTTCAAAAAGAATGAACAATTAAATTAAAAAAGAATTTAATCCTAATCTATTGTTCTTGCGGTATTATGCCTGAAAAAACGATTGATGCTTGGGGCAATGAAGCCGTTACTGATTACGCGCATGTTTTCAAGGAATTTGGCTTGAAAAAGCTTCCTGAGAGCCTTGCAAAAAATCTGGAGCACAGGTTTTTTGAAAGAAACATTGTAATCGCACACAGGGATTTTGAAAAAATTTTTGAATGCATTGAACACAAAAAGCCTTTCATAAATCTTACTGGAATAGCAGCGTCGGGGCATTATCATTTGGGGCACAAACTGGACATTGACTTGTTCAAGTTTTTCAAGGAAACTGGTGCAAAAAACCTTTTCGCAGTCTGCGATTTGGATGGTTATTGCAGCAGGCAAAAAATTTCCTCTTTGAATGAAGCAAAAAAAATTGCAGTGGAAAACATTGCAGATGCTCTTGCACTTGGCTTGGAACCGGAGGACATTTATGTGCAAAGCAGGAAACCCGCTTCGTATTATTCCCTTGCTTTTGAAATAAGCAAAAAAATAACTTTTTCAACAAACAAAGCAATTTACGGTGAAATTGATTTGGGAAAAATTTCAGCAAACTTATTGCAGTATGCGGATATTTTGCACGGGCAATTGCCGGAATTTTTTGGAAAAATGCCTTCAGTAACTGGAATCGGATTAGACCAGGATCCGCATGCAAGGGCAGCAAGGGACATTGTAAAAAGGCTGCCTTACAATATGGAAATTCCTTCTTTCATTTATTTCAAGCACCAGAGCGGGCTGATGAAAGATTCAAAAATGTCTTCAAGCAATCCTGACACCGCAATTTTTTTGCAGGATTCGCAAAAAGAAATTGAAAGAAAAATCCAAAAAGCCTTTACAGGCGGAAGAAACACTTTGGAAGAACACAGGAAATTGGGCGGAGTGCTTGAAGTTGACAAGGTTTACGAATTGCTTTTGTTCCATTACCCGAATTCAAAAGAACTGCAGAGAATTGCGGAAGAATTCAGGAGCGGAAAAATGCTTTCAAGGGAAATGAAGCAAATTGCAATTGGCTTCTTCCAGGGCTTTTTAAAGGAACACCAGAAAAAAGCAAAAGAAGCCCTGCCAACAGCGCAAAAAATTGTTTTCGGATAATCCTGTCAATCTAATGGGGCTTTTTTTATTGCCACCAAGCAACAATAATTTAGGTTATTTGGATTTACGCACCCACAATCTTCCCAGTTTACATTGCCGAATTTTAGTTCCGGGTCATACTTTTCAAAATAATCCTCGCCATTAATTCCTTCAAAAATTTTTTCACCAGAATCACAAATTGCCCGCAACAGAACTGTTTTTCGAGAAGCTCCTTTGTATGCAACTCTTGCCATGCTTATTGTCTCCCAATCTGCTTGCCCTTCAAAGTCTCCTGCAGAAACACAAATGTTTTCATCGCCAAGAATATCGCCAAGGGAATCTGCAATTGCACCAGAATTAAAAACAGATTCATTCACAAAAAATATCTTTTGGCTAGTGAACGACGTATACCTTTTATGATGTGCCTGGACTAAAATACTCTGGGCTTCTTTAAGTGCGGCATATTTTTTAGAATCGTTGCTTGGACTCGGAAATAGGATTATTGCCAAAGACAAGAGAAAAACAACAACTATTGCTATCACGAGCAGCCTGAATATTGGATAATAATCTCCTCTTGCATTCATGATTCATAATGCTGTTTTCTATAATAAAAAGGTTGCCATGGAAAAAAACTATTTTTTTTCAGGCTTTGGAAGCTCTATTTCAACTATTTCGGCTTTTGACTGTTCCTGAATTTGGCCAACAAGCCCCCTGTAAAACTCGTTGTTTTGTTTTACCAAAAGAACCATGCTGATTTTTTTCAAGTGGATTATTTGCAATATTTTTCTTTCAGTGTTTCCCCATTCTTCAATGTCAAAGCATTTTCTCCTGCGCCGGATAAAAAATTTTCTCATCAATTGCATCAGCACATTGCCGGCTGCAATGTCGGAAGCTGCAAAGCCAAACCTGCCCGGCATAAAGCCAGTGTCAATAACCAAGAGCAAAAAAATTTCATCAGCTTCTTTTGGAATTTTTTCCAAAAAAAAAGTATTGCTTTCCTGTTTTGAAAGTATTGGAATAAGAACTCGCATTTCGGTTTTTTCATTTTCAGGCATTATTGCACCACAAAAAATTCATTTAACATAGGAATATTGGCCTCTTTTTTTTTCAATTATTTCGCCGTCTTCTTTCAGGAATTCGCAGGCTATTTTTGCAAGAATAACGCTTATAGCCGCTTTTTTTGCAATCTCTTCAAGGGCAATTGCCTTGTTTGCCCGGATAATTTCCAAAACAAGAGGAGCATATTTTTGCAGTAAATCAGTTTCAATTATGTAATAATTCCCGTCAAAGCTTTTTATGCCCGAAATCTGGCCGCTTTTAATCAAGTCCTTTAATTCAAAAGAAAGGATTTCGGCTTTTTTTTTGTCAGAGCAAACCAGCAAACCGTCTTTTTCAAGGCAATACTCGTCAACAGGCTTGTTTTCAGTAGTATTTTTCTCGGATTCTTTTTTTTTAAATGGGGCAATTTTATAAACCGGTTTTTTGTATTTGTCACTCAGCTTGAAAGCAAAAACCCTGCCTTCTTTCAGCATTTCCCTGAATTGCTCGGCTTCTTTTTGGCTCAAGAACTTTTCAAATTTTCCTTCAACGCGCTCTGACAATTTTTTTTCCTGCAGCAAAGCAAGAATCCTTGCTTCCGGTTCAATTTTGCTTATATCCTGTTTTGGGGCCTCTGAGGCTTTTGCCTGCGGCGCGGAAAATTCTTTTTCGGAAAACAGGATTATTCCGGGCTTTATTTTTATTATTTCAAAGTCGGACAAGGGATTAATGCCAAGCTCTTTTAATTGTTCAGGAGAAAAAGCCCTTGCAAAATCTTTTCCTTTCAAAATAAGCATTTCAACCCCGCATAATTAATTTGCCATAAAATGTTTAATAAGGCTAATCAAAGGGCTATTTTGAACGGGTTTTCTGGTTTTTTGCATAAAGCAGATAAGAATACAAGAATGGGAAAAATGCTGCGACAAGAATTGCCCCTATTGTAACCGGAAACAATGCTTTTTCAGCCTTGTCAAAAAAAATTCCGAAAAGCCAAATTACCAGGATTAACAGTGCAAGCACCTTGAAAACCTTTGCCCCAAATTTATGGGTTTTGTTCCAATTGTCCTCATTGTCCAAAGCCCAGGGCGTTCTTATGCCTACAAAATAATTTCTTTTGGTTTTTCCAATCAAGATTCCTATGACATAAAAAAGCACTGCCAAAGCTGGAATCATTGCCAAGCCCATGCTCAGGGCATAACCCAAATTTGCCCAAATTACCAGCAAGAAAATGTAAAACATGAAGCATGCAAAAAAAAACACGAGCAAATCGTATTCTTTTTGAAACGCAGCATAATTTTTTTTGAACGGGTCTGCTTTTGGAAGAAAAACCATGAGCAAAAAAATTCCAATTGCAAGGCCAATAAAAAAAACAAAAAAAAATGCTTTGGGCATCCAGCCATTCGGCTCGCTTTGCATTCCCCAATGTGAAACCATTGAATCCGGCAGCGAATAAAAGAAAAAAGCTGAAACAAAAATCATCAGGATTATTACAAAAACCGATGCCAAAAAAATTTTTTTCATAACTTGCCTTTAAATTCCAATTTTTTATTTTATTGTCAAAACCCGCAGGCCGTTCTCGGTGATTTCAACAGGGTGCAGTTCTTCAGAATGCTTTGTTCCGCGCATTTTTATTATGGAAAGGACTCTTTGATAGTTAACTGTTTTTCTCTGCCTTCCCATTACAATCAGACCGTCAAACAAAAAGTCTTCTGGGTTGAAAGAAATCCTGTCAAAATTAGTCAGCCTTTTTTCGCCGGTTGCGAGAAGAGTAGTGCCCTGCTTGTTTATTTCCTCAAGCATTGACAAGAGCTTGAACCGAAAATCCCTTGGGTCCGCAGCAAGCAGTTCAAACGGGCTGATTGAATCCAGGACAACGCGCTTCGGTTTTTTTGCCCTTATTTCATTCATTATTTGGTCAGGAATCATTTCAGACCCTTTTGAAATATTGACTTTTTTAAGGGTAATCAAGCCATTTTTTTCATATTGTTCAAGAGGCATGTTCAGGGCAAAAGCCAATTCGCGGATTTTTTCAATGCTTTGCTCCGAACTAATAAAAATTCCGGGTTCCTTATAATTTTTTGCGCCATAATAAATGAATTCCAAAGCAAAAATAGTTTTTCCCGCGCCGGGCTCTCCGCTTACCAAAACAGAAGAATTGGCAATAAAGCCCATTTTGTCAAAAACACTGTCAAGCCCGGGAATCCCGGTTTTAATAATTTCAACCATTCAAAAAACCCAAAAACAATTGTAAGAATAATGAGTTCTCGAATTTAAAAACTTATTTTTTGGATTTGGCTTTTTGCTTCTTTTTAAACACCAAAAAAGAATACATTGCTTTTTTTTCGCTTATTCTTTTCACAAGCAGTTTGTTCAAGCGCTTGCTTGGAGTGTGCACAAAAACTTTTTTTTCAAGAATCCAGCCATGCATTTCCGCTTCAATGTCTTTTGATTCAAGCTTGTGCAAATGCCCTCTTGTATGCATTGGGGCAAATCTTGAAAATTTTCTCCAAAACCAGCTTTTTTCAAGGGGAATAGTAATCACAATCCGCCCCCTGCAAATGCGTTTCAATTCGCCAAGGCCTTTTTTCCAGTCAGGCAAATGCTCCAAAACTTCAGAACATAAAACAAAATCAAAAGAATCCGGCTTGAAAGGGATTCCTTCTGCGCTTGCATTCACAAGGCAAAAACCATTTTCAAAAGAAATTTGTTTTAAATTATCCAAATCAAAATCCAATCCAAAAAGATTCTTGCATTTTTCAGAAGCTTTTTCAAGATAATGGGCTTGTGCACAGCCAATATCGACAAAAAAATCTTTTTCAGAAAGAGAAGCAATTTCTTCCAAAATTAATTGTTCACGAGCCTTGCTTCCAAGCAAACGCCCGGGAAAAGAATTATAATAAAAATTCTGCTCGTTCATTTCAAAATTCCCTTGACATATTTATAAGCCTCAAGAGCAGCTTTTGCGCCTTCAGCAGCTGCCCAGATTGTCTGCGCCAAATTTCCAGTAATATCGCCTGCTGCAAAAAAACCTTTTACAGTTGTCATCATGTGCTCATCTATTTTTACAAAGCCTTTTGAATCAATTTCTGCCCCAAAAAGCTGCTTTGCCAATTCGTTTCTTGGAGACAAGCCGACATAAAAGAAAACCCCTTCAAGCGCAATTATTCTCTCTTTTCCTGTTTTCCTGTCTTTTATTTTAATGCCTTCCACTTTTTCCTTTCCAAGCACTTCAATAACCTGCGTGTTTTTCAATACCTCAAGATTTTTTTGTTTTTTTATTAGGGGCAGGTATACTTCATCGCAGTTCAGTTCCGGCGTAAATTCAACCAGGAATGCTTTTGAAGCTGTTTCAGAAAGATAAAGCGCATTCGTCACTCCTGAATTCCCCCCGCCAATTATTGCCACTCTTTTGCCCTTGCAGAACGGGCCGTCACAATTAGCGCAATAAGATACCCCCCTGCCATAAAGCTCTTTTTCTCCCGGAAGATTGAGTTTTTTGTTTTCTGTACCTGTTGCAAGCAAAACTGTTTTTGCCAGGGCTTTGCTCCCGTCTTCAAGTTCCAATTCAAATTCGTTTCCAATTTTCGCAATTTTTTTTACTGCATTGGCTTCTTCTATTTCAACGCCGAGCATTTTCAAGTGCCCTGACATTTTCTGCATTAATTCAAAGCCAGTGAGCCTTGTAAAACCGGGATAATTTTCCATCCAAACGGCTTTTGCAGTCTGGCCTCCCACTGCCTCTGACTCAAAAACTCTTATTGAAAGGTTTCTGCGCAGGGCATAAATGCCAGCGGTTATTCCCGCAGGGCCAGAACCAATAATCGCCAAATCAATTTTCTGCATAAAAAAACACCGCAAAACAAGAACATAAAAATTGGAGATTGTTCAAATTAAAAAACAATTTGTTCCAAGAAAAAAAGCGATTTTACCGGAAAACAAGCTCGCTAAAATTAACAAAAAAACAATACAAGTTAAGTTTATAAATAGTTTTACTAAATGTAATGTATAGTTTACATTTAGTAAAGGTGTTTTTGCGTGGTTTTTTTTGAACGGAAGATTTTTCCCTTATTGAAAGAACATTTGAAGAAGAAGCAGATTACGGTCATTACTGGAATGCGGAGGACTGGCAAGACCACTCTCGCAAAGCAATTGCTGTCCGGGATTGTTTCCAAAAATAAAATTTATGTTGATTTGGAGCGGGTTGATAACAGGGAAATTTTTTTGGAAAAAAATTATGACAGCATTGTTCGTTCTTTGTCCGGGCTTGGCTTGGATTTTTCCAAGAAATGCTTTATTGTTATTGATGAAATTCAATTAGTTCCGGAAATTGCAAGTGTTTTGAAATATTTGTATGATACTTTTGATATCAAATTTGTTGTTACTGGTTCTAGCTCGTATTATTTGAAAAATCTTTTTTCCGAGTCTTTGGCTGGCAGGAAAAAGCTTTTTGAATTATTTCCCCTGGATTTTGGCGAGTTTTTGTTTTTTAAGCAGGTTTCTTTTTCCAAAAACAATTTTTTGAACGCGGATTTTTCTCCTGCGGAATTCGCCAGGTTAAAATCTTTTTATGGTGAATTTGTTGAGTTTGGCGGTTTTCCCGAGGTTGTTTTGGCAAAAAGCGTTTCTGATAAAAGAGACTTTATTTCCGATATTGTTAGCTCTTATGTTAATATTGACATTAAGACTTTGGCTGATTTCAGGGACAGCAAAAATGTTTATAACCTGTTGAAGCTTTTGGCTGCAAGGATTGGCTCACGGCTTGATTATTCCAAGCTTTCAAGCATTTCCGGCTTGTCCAGGCAGACTGTTTTGAATTATGCTGATTTTTTTGAAAAAACTTTTTTGATTAAGCGGTTGGCAGTTTTTTCAAAAAAACCGGATAAGGAAATTGTTAAGGCGCAAAAATTGTTTTTCTGCGATAATGGCATTGCAAATTTTTTGGTTGAATTAAGCAGTGGCGCCCAGTTTGAAAACGCTGTTTTTAACCAGTTAAAGCACAAGGGAGAATTAAATTATTATTCTTTAAAGACAGGAAAAGAGATTGATTTTGTCTTGGATAAATCTGCCGGGTTTGAAGTTAAAGAGTCCCCCATTGAACAGGATTTGAAAAACTTGAAATTGCTGGCAAAAACAGCCGGGCTAAAAAAAGCTTTTTTAATTGGCAAAAACCAAGTCCCAAAATTCTCAAAATACATTTGGGCAGGAAACATCAAATAAAAGAAACCTTTTTATTAAAGATAATTAATAGAATAATAGATTAAAATGAATAAAAAAATAATTCTGGCTTTTGCTGTTTTTTCAGCAATATTTTTTTCTGCAAGCGCAATGGGTGCAACGCAGTCTTTTGACAATTGCCCGCATGAACTTAACTATACTTTTTGGGAAGGAAAATTTGTTGGCATAAACAGCGGCAATAGAGCCGGATTGTCCTCAAACATACTTGATTATACATACAATAATGGAACAAACAAATATTGCCTGATGCAAGAAAACCATGGCATTCTTGTTAACGCAAAATACCCAGTAAAAACTCCTGACAACAAAGGCCAGGCAATAACAACCCCACTCTTAAGAATTACAAGGCTGGGACAGCATGAACACGACTGGGACCCAAATAATCCTAATGACCCAAGGTATGTTGAGCTCAGAAAATACAGTTGGGATTTTCAATTTGATTTGCTAGGGCCAGATGGAAAAATCTTGAACACGGTAACAAAAGAGATATGGGACTATTCAAACGCCGCAGAAGATAAACAAGTAAACTTGTCTTTACCAAATGGAAAAGTTGTTTTTTATATTGCAATAGACATGGCAAATGATTCTTGGCCTGGGCAGGTAAACGCAATTTGGATTGAATCCAAGTATGATTTGTTTGAATTAATGAAAATGCTTGCCGGGCAAAACAACAATGCAGCGCCATGCCCTTCGGGAGGCTGTCCAACAGGAGAGATTGTTACAGTGGGCACTTGCCCTGCTGAAACAAATTTCATTTTTAAAAAGGATGGCTTTTTCGGAGCTAACAAGGACAATGGCAAACATACTTTATTGGATAAGATTGCTTATGGAAACAATGGCACTGGTTGCAATATAAAGGAAAACTCTGACATAACAATAAATGCTGTATACAACCAGTTGGCTCAGCAAAATTTTGTTGAACAAAAAAAAATTCAGTTATTAAGAATTACACTGCTGGAACATAAGATTAATCAAGAAAACCTAAGCGGCGTTTGGAAATTTAAATTCGAACTCTTGAAGGCGGATGGAACAGCATTAGCCGAAACAGAAAAAGAAACAAAAGAAGAAAAAATTGGAACAAAAAGTGAAATAAAATTAAATATGTCTTTGCCTGGCAATGGCTCTGCTTTTGATGTTACATTAAATTTGGATTCTCCATTTGGAAGCAATAAATTAGACGTGCTTTATGTTGAACCAAAACAGGATTTGTTTGAATTAATGGAAAAGCTTGGTTGGGAGGATTCAAGCAGTGTTACTTGCCCTACTGGCAATACAACCGAGTGCCAGGAAACGCCTTCTGAAAACATGGCAAAGGCTATTCAAAAAATGAATAAAAAATTGCTGAGTGGCCTTGGATTAGAATAGTGCAATTATTTTTATTTTCTTTTTTTGCTTTTTTTTGCCTTTGGCTTTGATTTTATTTTTTTTGTTATTTCTTCAAGGTTTTTTGTGCTGCGGTTTTTTTCTTCTTCCGGAGCTTTCCAATAGGATTCGATTTGTTCTTCTTTGGTTTCTTCTTTTGCTGTTTTGCTCTTGAAGATAATGATTATTATCAAAGCCAGGACAATTGCAATTAATGCAATCAGGGTAATGTTTTTTATGCTTCCTGTCGGGAGCCAGCCAAAAATTGGAATTGTTTCTTTGTTTTGCGGGGCATTCAAGTCTATTTGAATGTCTTTGACTATTTCTCCTTTGTCAGTGAAGATTCGTATTGGAACAGTGAATTGGCTTTCATTAAAACCTTTTCCAAGGAAAAGAGTCATTTTTGCCTGCAGTTCTTCTTCAGGCTGCAGTGTTTTTGCAGTGAATTCAAATTTTGAATTATAGCCCCAAGCATTCATGTCTGTTATTTTCAGGGAGGAATTTGAATCGTTTTTTATTGTAATGTTCACTTCAATTGTTTTTTCAATTGCTTCTGTAAGATTGTTTAGTTTTCCAGAGGCTGAAACTTCTGCTTTGCCAATTGCACCATAAAGCCCGCCGTAAACGTTTGCAGTTGTTTCCTTTGAATCTGAAAAGTGTTGGGCTGAAATTCCAAGTTTTGCCTTGTATGCACTGTGTTTTGTGTCATAAGGCGGGTCAAAATAAAGGTAAATCGCTTTTTCCTGACCTGCTTCCAAATCAAACGAGCCTGGCTGGAAATAAACCCAGTTTTCGCCTGCAACTTCTGCTTTTACCTCATTTTTCTTGGTTCCAATATTTTTTATTTTTACAGTGAATGGATTTGCCTTGTTTCCTTTTGAATCCGAGGCATTCACGTCAATTGAATTGTTTAACCCGTCATAATCCACTAGCAAGGCATAGCAGTCAACTGCCTTGAAAAAAAATTTTTGTGCTGTTGAAAAATAATTTGATTTGATTATTAATTCAAAGTTTTTGTCTCCTGGTGTTTGGTTTGCAGTGTCAATTGTTGCCTTGAAAACCTGTTTCTGGCCTGGCTGGATTGTTGCAGTGCTTGGGCTTGCCAAAGCATTTGCTCCAAGCAGGGCAATGCTAATATCAATTGCCTCTGTTTTGTCGTTCAACAATTCAAATTCGTAAATAACTGGTTCTTCAATGCAGGCTTCGGGCTCTGTGGCTGTTTGGCCATTGGTTTTTATGCTTGAAATGCTTATGCCATAGCAATCCTGCAATTGCACGGATAATTCTTTTTCAGTGTCTTTGTCAAAAATTTTTGAATGTGCTATTATTACAAATTTGTGGTCTTTTGCTGCAGCATCTGTTTTTTTGAATGTAATTGCAACTTTTTTTTCCTCGTTTGGATTCAAATCCAGTGCGTTTGGACTGATTGAAGCCCATGCTAAGCCTGAAACGCTTAGTTCAAGAGAGTCCGCGAGTGTTCCGGAATTGAAGATTTTTATTTGTGCTGTGGTTTCCTTGTCCTTGCATGCTTTCAGGCTATCTGTGGAAATGCTTATTTGCTGGGCATCAATGATTTTTAAAACAAGGTTTTTTTCTGCTGTGAAACTAGTGCTTTGAATTTCTGCTTTCAGGCTGAATTCATATTCCCTTGCCTGTGCAGAGCAACTTGGTTTTAATTTTAAAAGCATTTGCTTTGAATGGTTTTTTTCCAGCAAAAAGGATTCTTTTGGATAATCAAGCCATTCATCCGGAAGCCCTTTCAATGAGAGAAAAACAAGCTCATCGCTTTTTCCCGTGTTTGTAATTGTTGCATAAAAATTTTTTTGTTCACACTGCTTTAGTTCAAAAGAGGCAACATTAGCATCGATTGAAACAGACCTGCTTGGTCTTACTGTAACAGAAATTACCTGTGAAAAGCTTTCACTGGCGCCTGCAAACTGCAGTGTTATTTCGTAATTGCCTGGCTGTGTATAACAGCTCTGTGGTTTTATGAATGCATAAAGCTCTTCTGATTCGCCTGAAGCAAGGCTTATTTCAAGGGGTTTTTCGCCAATCCGTTTTCCATTCAGGATTATCCAGTCTTTGTTTTCTCCGACAGAACTAATTTTGAATGTTTCATCACGCCCTGAATCGTTGTTGATTGAAAAAATAGCTGGGGCAGTTGAAATGCAGTCTACTGAAACCAAAAAATTTCCTGTTATTGAAGAGGCATTTGCTGTGCCAAGCAGAATCAAAAAAATTATTCCTGCAAGCATTATTTTTGCATTCATTTTTGAACCCCCATTCTTTCAACAAGCAGTGTTTTTTCCTGCTTTGAAACAACCAAGCCTGTAATTGCTATTAAAAGCAATAAAATAATTATCAGCAGTGCCAAGCCCAAAGCAAGGCTGCTTCCCATTGAAAAGAAGCCTGTTGAAAAAAGGCCTGCAATAATGCCTTTTTGTTCTTGTGCCTGCTGGCTTGGATTTTCAATAATTATTTCAAATTCCCTTGTTTTTATAGAATTATCTTTTTTGATTTCAATCACTGCCTTGTATCTTCCTGCGGGAATTTTTCCGATTGTGAGGTTAAGCACAAGGTTTTTTGTGGCTGTCGGATAGATTTCAATGCTTTTTGCTGAACTTGCAGTGATTGCTGAAGGCAGGTTTTTGATTGAAACATCAATTCCGTAAATTGCTTCGTTTGAATTGTTTTTGAGTTTTATTGAAACTTGTTCTTCAGAATTTTCAGTTGCCTGTATCTGAAGGGGAATGCTTTCAATTGCCAATGCATCTTCTTCTGTTTCAGGCACTTTTTCAAGAACCTTGAAAAAAGCCTTGTTTTGGAATGTTTTGCTGCCAATTCTTGTGATAACATTCAAATCATAATTGCCAAGGTTTGCATCCGGAGAAACTGAAACAAAAAGATAAACTTCTTTTTCCTGGCCTGAATACAGGGAAAAATTGTTGTCTGAAAAGCTTGTGCTTATTCCTGAAGGAATTTTTGGAATGTCAAACCTGACTGTGTGGTTTGTGTCGCCAAGGTTTTTCACGAGGAAAGCAAAAGAATCGCTTTCACACCTTCTGATTGAAAGGTTGTTGTTGATGAGTGAAACATCAAAAATTGAAGCTGCCTCAATCCTTATGCACTTGCTTTTTTCTATTCTCTGGTTTTCATTCCAGACAAGCAGCGTGGCATTATGGTCTCCTTTTGAATCAGATGCCCTTGGGCTGATTTCAAAGTAAAAAGTCTTTTCTTCGCCTGCGCCCAGGGTTGCTGAAACAGCGCTTATTGAATTTGGCAGGTCGCTTAAAATATTCATGTTTATTGGCTGGTCTTTGCTTGTAAGGTTTTTAATGGAAAAATAAAACCTTGCTGTTTTTTCTTTTTCAAGCGCTGTGCAGGTTGAATCAAGAGCCACTTGGAAAGCTGCCCTTGAATTTCCTTCACAGTCTTTTACATTGATATTAACAATTTTTTTTATATAGTCAAGCTCTGTTGTTGCATAAATGCTCACTTGGCTTGTGCCAAGCGCTGTTGCATTGCTTGTGTGGACAAAGAGCCTTGCATATTTTTCCTGGAAAGCATCAAGATACATTTCTTCTTGTTCAAAAACAGGGATTAATGATTCGTTTTCCGCATTCAGCTTTACTTTTGTGAAAAACTGGGTTTTGTTTCTTACAAGGACGTTTACAAAGCCCTCTGAATCCTTGCAGATGTCTGTTTCAAAAGGAATAATTTCAATTGCGGGATTGTCTCCAACAGTAATTCTGACAACTGCAACATCTAAAGAAATGCCATTGCTTGTAACAAGGATTGCCAAGCTGTAATCTGCTTTTGGCGCATCTGTTGTCTGGAAGCTTGCTGCAATCTGTGTTCTTTCCCCGGAATTCAGGCAGAAGCTTGTTTGCGGAAAAGAAGCCGAAACATACTGTGAAACTGTGAAAACCGAGAGGTCAATGCATTTTTTTTCGTCAGAATTATTAATAAACGTGTAAAGGACTCCAACATTGTCATTGCGCCCCATGAAAATTGTTTCATTTTGTGGGACAATATCAACTCCGCCAAAAACTTGTGCGGAAGCCTGCAACGCAAAAAACAGGGTTAAAATGAATGCAAATATGCTGAAAAATTTTTTTGTTTTCAAAGTTTCACCTTAAAAATTTTATCTGAGCCTTCTGATAAATCTTGCAATGAATGCAATGAGCAAAATTGCCGCAATAAAAACCAATGCCAGGTTCAATGCAGTCCCGCTGTCAAAAACTGCAAGCGAAGCAAATCCTGCCGCAACAGGATTAAAACTCAAATTGCTTTCCGGCTGCTGTGCCGGAACTTGTTCTGGCACAGGATTTTTCTTGAAAGAAATTACAATTGCCCTGATTATTTTTTCATTTCCAAGTTCAACAACAAGCGTGCTTTCATAAGTTTTTCCAAAAAGGCCTGCAGAAGGATTAATTGTAATTGCAAATTTTGCCTCAGAATAAGGGCCTATTTTTGCAGGCACATAAGGCAGATTGGAAATTGCAGGAGAAAAAAACTTTACATCAAGATTCTGTTCAATAGGAGAATCATTTGCAACAGTAATCCAGATATCCCTTGGAGAATCAAAAACAATAATGCTGCCAGGAGCATCAACATTGAAAGCGCTGGCGCTGCCTATCAAAAAAAAGCAAAAAACCAGAGCCGCAATTAAACAAACAATTTTTTTTGCCAAAATTACACCCCAACCAAAATTGATTAAAACTAAAAAACAAACCCACAAACACTTTTTTGTTTGCCAAATATTTGGATTTCTTTTTTTGGGAAACTTGCAATTTCTTTCTTTCAAAAAGAAAGAAAACAGGAGTTTCATTTATTAACTATAACAAATAACTTTGAGCTGATATATTCCTATGCACCGAAGTTTAAAAACCTTTCTTTAAGCCAGGGCTTGTAGGTAAACTGGCAATTTGCCAAAGCAAATTGATTGTTTTGCTTGCAAAAAAAAAGAATTATTTTGCTTTTGCAACTGTTCTCAGCAAATCTGCTTTTGTTATTATGCCTGAAATTTTTCCGTTTTTTGTAACAAGCACTGCAGGATGAAAAGAAAGCATTGCGGAAACAATGCTGAAAGGCGTGTTTTCCTGCACTGTAGGCATTGCTTCCTCCATTGAATCGCAGACTTTTGTTTTTGCAAGGCCAACTGAAGATGAAATCCTGCTAAGCTTTGCAAGAATTCCCTTGTCAGTAACAGTGCCAATACAGGCTCCATGGCTAATGACTGGCAATTGGGAAACCCCGTGCTTTTCCATAACCAAAATGGCTTCTTTCACAGACGCTTTTGGGGAAACACTGTAAATATGCCCGCGCATTATGCTACTGGCATTGACACAGCGCCCCTCGTGCAGCCTGTCAAGGCAGTCAAACAATAATTTTACTTTTTCAAAACCAGGTGAAACTTTTCCGGATTCAATTTTTGCGATAAGGCTCTGGCTCACTCCGGAAGCCTTTGACAATTCCTGCTGGGTAATTCCGGCAGCGCTGCGCCGAATTTTTATTTCCGAAATGTCTGGAATCATAAAAACCGCCCTTTCTTTTATTTTTAAAAGAAAAGAAACTGTAGGTTGCCTAAAGAAAAGAAACCTGCATTTGAATAAACAAAATCAGGATTGAACATTTTTTAATTATTCCTATAGGCATAATTTTTGCAAAAACAATTCCTTAAAAAAGCTTTTTTTTACATCTAATAATTAAACTGATTAAGAATGAATTCTTTTGCAGGGCAAAAGATTTCGTTCCCAAGGCTTTCTTTTTCAAAGAAAGGCTTTATGGAGGGTATACTATGAGAAGCGGAAAATATCTTTTCACTTCGGAAGCAATGACTGAAGGCCATCCTGACAAGGTCTGCGACCAGATTGCAGATGCCGTCCTTGATGAAATTTACAAGGATGACCCGAATGCAAGAGTCGCCTGCGAAGTAATGGCAGGAATGGGCTTCATAATTGTAACCGGAGAAATCACAACCAAGACTTATATTGACGTGCCGAAGATTGCGAGAAATGTAATCAAGGAAGTCGGCTACACAAAGCCCGAATACGGTTTTGATTACCACACAGTCGGAGTTTTGAGCGCAATTAATGAGCAGAGTGCTGACATTTCAATGGGTGTTACAAAAAAAGCCCCGAAAGACGTTGGTGCCGGAGACCAGGGAATGATGTCTGGTTATGCAACAAACGAAACCCCTGAATTAATGCCAATGCCAATCGCATATGCGCACAAGCTTGCAAAAAAATTAAGCGAAGTCAGAAGAAACGGGACACTGGCATACTTAAGGCCTGACGGAAAAACACAGGTCACGCTGGAATATGAAAAAAACAAGCCTGTCAGATTTGATTCTGTGGTAATTGCGGCACAGCATGACCCTGATGTGGAAATTGAAAAGCTCAGGGAAGACATAAAAGAAAAAGTGATAAAGCCTGTTTGCGGAAAATGGCTTGACAAAGATACAAAATATTATATCAACAACACAGGAAGATTTGTAATCGGCGGACCTGTCGCTGATTCAGGGTGCACTGGAAGAAAAATTATTCAGGACACTTATGGAGGAGTCGGAAACCATGGAGGAGGCGCTTTTTCCGGAAAAGACCCTTCAAAGGTTGACAGAAGCGCAGCATATTATTCAAGATATGTTGCAAAAAACATTGTTGCAGCAGGCCTGGCTGAAAGAGCAGAAGTGCAGCTTGCATATGTAATAGGCGGAACAGGGCCTTTGAGTGTTTTCATTGACACGCACGGGACAAACAAAGTTGACCCGCAGAAAATTCATGCAGCAGTAATGAAAACATTCCATTTTGCCCCGGGGGAAATAATTGAGGAACTTAACTTGAGAAGGCCAATTTTCAGGAAAACAACTGTTTTCGGCCACTTTGGCAGGAACGAGCCTGAATTTACCTGGGAAAAAACAGACAAAGCGGAAATTTTGAAAAAAGAATGCGGATTGCACTAATCCCTTCTTTTTTTTCTTTTTTTTATTTTTCAAACCAGCATTCCAAGCGCAAAGCTTGCTAGTTGTTATGTGACAACGCATATGACTCCTTTTTTTTGTTTGTCACTGAATATTTGATTGGGGCTAAGATATTTTAAGCTTGAGTGCGGCGTGTTATT
>JAGVNX010000065.1 GCA_020053055.1 Candidatus Iainarchaeum sp. | reverse complement strand
CCCAGCGGGGGCAATTCTTTTTTTTTTGCTTGAATCGCATATTTAATAAATTGTTTTGACAGGGATTTAAATCAGGGGAGGGTTAATATGAAATATTTTTGTCCGCAATGCTATGGAAAAAAAATGGTTACAGTAGAATTGGCGCCTGCAGAAGGCGGGGTTTATGTGTGCACTGCCAATGCACAGCACAGGTTTTTGATAGACAAAGACGGTTATCCCAGGTCAAAAAAAGACTAGGCAAAACCGAATTATTTTCAAAAAAAGTCTAATGATTGGTTGCAATGGCTGACGGTTTGACAAAAAGAATCCGTGCAAGCATTTCAAAGCTCATTGACAGCGGAGCACATCTTGATGTTTCCAAAACAACTGAAATGATTGCCAAAAAGCTCGGGTTAAGCGAACGAATGATAAATTACACCCACATTGAAATCAGAAATACTTTGAACGAATTCGGCTTCAAATCAACGCCTTACAATGAAAGAATTCTTTTTTTGCCGCATTGCCTCAAAAATTCTGAAAAATGCACTGCAAAATACAATGAAGAAGGATTGCAATGCAGGGATTGCGGAGCCTGCCAGGCTTCAGAATTGAAAAAAATTGCAAAAGAACTTGGCTACAACGCAGTATTCATAACGCCGGGCGGAAGCATGGTGGAAAAATTGATTGAAAAACACAAGCCAAAAGCAGTGCTTGGAGTTTGCTGTTACGAAGAAGCAAACCTAGCTTTTGACAAGTTCAAGGGAAAAAACATAGCGCCACAGGCAATATTGCTATTGAAAGACGGCTGCAGAAACACCCTTGCAAATATAGAAGAAATAAAGGAAAAAATGCGGACAATAGATGAAAAAATTTTTGAAACAAAATCAGAAAAAGCCAATTAACCCCAAAAATTCTTTTTTTGAAATATTGCACAAAAAATTGTTTTCAAGGCAGGCAACGCCTTTTTTTGGCAAAACACGCCAGGTTTTTTCAAAACCATTTTTTGCCGCTGTTTCAAAATATTTTGACACGTCCAGCAACTGGGCTTTTTCAAGCAAAACCCGTGGAATTCTCGGCTTTTCCTTAAGCGCCTTGCAGAACGGGTATTCCGATTCCAAATCAATTTTTTCAATTGAAATAAAGGGAAACAATTCACATTGGCGCGGCCTGGCTTTGTAAATTTTGCACAAATTTTTTGACAAAAAAATGCAAGCCCCTTTTTTGCCGCGCTTGAAAGCAATGCTTGGCAAAACAATAAAATGCGAAGGCAACGGCTCAAAGTGCATTTTTAGCTTTGAAGCAATTTTTTTTGGCAAAAAAACGCTTGAAACCGCAAGCTTGGAAACAGTGCCCTGGGCTGGAAAAAGATTCAAATGCAGAACGCAGTTTTGTTCAACAAACTTTTTTTCGCTTTTTTTAAGAAGCCTTGCCTGCGCGCCAAGTTCCTTGGGCAAGATTGTTATCCAATAGCGCCCGCAGCACTCGGAACAATCCAGGCCAATGCAGTTAACTTTCATAAAGAAACTAACAAACAAAATATTTTAGAATCCGCCTTTCTCTCAAAATCAACCACCCCCAATGAATCGAATTTTTTCTCAGGACTCGAATTTTCTCGGCTTAAACCTTTGCCTTCTGCAGAAGGGCAAAGGGTTTAATGCCTTCAAAATTCGCAAGACGTCCAAGAAAAAATTCTTTTTAAAATTGGAGGTGTTACAAATGAATTTTGACGAAAAATTTGAGTTTCCTCTTCCAAAACTGGAAGAGATAAAAATAGCAAAGAGAGTTGCAGCAAGCAATCCAAAAGGACTGGATGAAAGAGAAGTCTGGATTCTCAATAAATTTTGTGGAAGTGATTCCTATGAATAGCGGAAATCCAGACTCAAAAGAGATAATTAAAGAAAAAACAGAAAATTGTATTATGACTGACAGAATTGGCTTTATTGATAGTGGCAACAGAAAAGAGTTTTTCTTAGCTGTGAGAAAAGCAAGCGGAGCAAAAAGCTGGCGAGAACTTGCTTTGCTTTTAGGCTTGCGCAGAAATCGTTTTCAGGAACATCAATACGGGCAAATGCTTCTCCCTGAAAAAATATTCAATTCAATGCTCACGCTTTTGCCAAAAGAAAAACAAGAATCTTTTGCTACCTTGATTTGCAAAAAGCCAAGTAATTGGGGAATGATAAAAGGCGGGGAGAATAATTATACAAAAAATTCTGGCGTGATTATCAAACGGTTAAGAGAAGGATTTAAGAGGAGATTAAGGGATAAGGAAAATCCACTCAAATTCTGCGGCCGCCCAACCCATGTTGATTTAGATATCCCGTTATCCAAAGAACTTTGTGAACTTGTTGGCGCAATTATTGGTGATGGCTGCATTGATGGCCACATTGATAAAAAGGGCAAATCAAAATATCATGTTCAAATTGTTGGTAATAGCATTCTTGATAAAGATTATTTGCTGATTACTTTGCCAGTAATTGCGAAAAATATTTTTGGCATTAATGCAAGCCATTATTTTAGAAAAGACCGCAAAGCATTAAATCTGAATTTTTATTCAAAATGGCTTTTTACATTATTAACCAAGAGATTTGGTTTTCCCAGTGGCAAAAAAACATATACAGTAAAAATTCCTGAAGAAATAATGAATTCAGAAGAAAAATTCGTTTTCGCTACAATTCGCGGAATTTTTGACACAGATGGTTGTGTCTTTGCCGATAAAAGAAAAATTTACAAAAAACCATATGGAAGAATAGTCCTAAAGACAGTCAGCCAGCCACTATACACTCAAGTCAAGGAGTTTCTTGAAAATTATTTCAGTTTATATTCCGCACTTAAAAAAACTGAGCATGCGCCAATTTATGAAATCACTATTTATGGAAACAAGCAAATAGAAAAATGGATGCAATTAATCGGCTTCTCAAACCAAAGGCACTTGTCAAAAATAGAAAAATTATTTAAGCCTCTGGTGGGATTCGAACCCACGACCACCGGTTTACAAAACCGGGACACTACCGTTATGCTACAGAGGCCTAATTTAACAACATAATAATTCGTTTTCAAAAAAGTATTTAAAACAACAGGAATAAAAAAAATCAGCGGATTTTATTAAAAAAAATTATTAGTGAATTTCCTTTGAATTCTGCACTTTTATTCCAATTGGCTGTTTTTTTTCTTCAAGCGTTTTCCTGTACAGCGCCCTCTTGTAAAAATCGTCTGAAAGCTTTCTCCCAAATTTTTGTTCCCATTCTTTTATGGGCAGGCCGAATTCTTTTTGGATTTTATCGCGGTACCATTCTGGAACAACATTGAAAGCGCAGAAAGGCACAATTGGCATTTCTTTGCTTGGAGTTGCATAATGGATGCAGCAGCTTTTTACTCTTTCAATGTCATAATTGTACAAATCCATAAAATGCATCATGCCTATGAACATGCTGTTTTTGTGGAAAATTCCCAAGGCACCATAATCATGTTTTATGAAAACGTCAAACAAAATTTTTCCAAAGTTAAATTCCTTTGGGGCTTTTGTTTTGTCAATAAAAGAATTGAATTTGAAAAGCATTTCGGCTCCAACCCAGAGTTTGCTTTTTCCGTTTTCAAGCTCTCCTGCTTTTTCATTCAAAAACTCTATAAGGGCGGGAACATCAAGAAATCTTGCAATGGGAATCATTTTGTTTCCTTCCTTGAAAACATAGGTTCCCATTCCGCATGCAAAATGCGATGAAAGCTCGTACTGCGGTTTCTTTGTCATTTGTTCAATAAACCTGCTTAAAGGCATTACTGTCGGCACAGGGTAAAAATCGTCTCTCGAAATCTCTCCCGCTGTCTGGGTTTCAATCCTTTTTATCACATCAGGAATAGTGATTCTGAATTGCTCCCTTTTCTTTTGCGGCATTCTGCCAACAAGAGAAACAGGCTGAAAATTCACTGCACGGATAATATCAATGTTCCGGAACCCAAAACGAAGAATGTCTCCAACCTCGCTGTCATTCACGCTGTTTATTACTGTTGGAACAAGCACTATTCCAAGGCCTGCTTTTCTGCAATTATCCATTGCCATTGGCACTTCCCAATGGTTCTTGGGATTTGTTTTTTCAGTAACGCCGTCAAAGCTCAAATAAACAGTGTTAACCCCGGCTTCCCTGACCTGCGATGCAAGCTCTGGCTTGATTGCAAGATTAACCCCATCAGTATTCAATTGAACATGCTCAATTCCGTTTTCTTTTATTATCCTGATTATGTCAAGCAGGTCTTCACGAAGAGTAGGCTCTCCCCCTGTTAGCTGGATTGCATTGCAGGGAACGGGCATTTCGTTCCTCAAATTAACAACCATTTCCTTTACCTGTTCAAGAGTAGGCTCGTAAACATAGCCTGCTTTTTCCGCAAAAAAAAAGCAGTACCAGCAGTTCAAATCACACCTGTTTGTTATAACCATATTCGCAAGAGCAGTGTGGCCTTTGTGCTGTTCGCACAAACCGCAGTCTTTGGGGCAGTTTTTTTCAGTTTTAGTGGCTGGATTTTGGATTGCCTTGCCTTGCTTTCCAAAAGAAGCTGCTCTCTTGTACATTTCATAGTCTCCCCAATAAAGCTCCCTGAATTTTCCGTGCGAAGGGCAAGTTTTTTCAATCCAAACTTTTCCGCAGTCTTCAAAAATAGATGCCTTTAAAAAAGCAAGGCACTCGGGGCACAATGAAAGCGTATTTTTTAGGTTTTGCATAGTCTCAAACTTTTAATAGTTTTTAAAAGTTGTAATACTAATAAATACGCGCATAAGGATTAAAAAAGGTTTTCGGCTATTTTTAATAAGTGGGAAAATGAACGAAAATTCGGGCAAAGTTGCTGAAATAGAGAAACAAATTCTTTCCTCTTTTGCAGCAGTGGCAACAACAATCGGCTATAGTGACTTGCACGGAAAAATAATTGCCGCGCTTACAGTTGAAAACAAGCCTGTTTCGCTTCAAGAATTGACAAAAAAACTTGGTTACAGCCCGGCAATGCTTTCCCTGAGCATTGATTTTTTGGAAGTCCTCGGAGTTGTGAAAAGAATCAAAAAAACAGGCGACAGGCAGCTTTATGTTACTTTCCAGGGAAACTTATTAGACTGCCTCAGAAAAGCAATCTTATTCAAGGCAGAACAAAGCATTTCCGAATCAATGATTGCATTTGAACAGCAAAAAAAGGATTTACAAAAAATAAAGGGCAGCGGGGAAAAAGAAAAAGTCCTGAGGGCATTGAATATCCTTCAAAAGGAAATTAACAGACTGCAAAAATACTTGAAAATTCTTTCCAAGATAAAATTACCTTAGGTGATGCAATGGAAAAATCAATCCAGTTCGTGGCAAATTACGATGAATGGCAAGCAGTTAAAAAACAGAAGATTGACGAAAAAACAAGCCCAAAAACAATAATGGAATTTTTGGCAAGCCTGGGCACAAGCCTCGACAACAAAATTGAAGCCAATTTAAGAAAGATTGTTGACTTGAAAAAACTTGATGCCACAATAAACGAATTAAAAATCGGAAAAACAGAATCCGAAATCGCGGAAATCCTGGCAGACGTGAACAGCAGGAAAATAAATTCCACAATCAATGAAATCTGTGAAAAACCCGAATTAAAGCCCAACGAGCAAAAAGAACTAAAAGGATTCTGCAAGGTTTACGCAATGAAAACAGCCTTAAAAAAATGCAGCCTGAATGTAGATTACTCCTGCATTGAAATCCCGGGAATGAAAAGAATAATGAAAAAACCAAAAGAAGAAAAAATTTAAAACAAAAAGGAGAAAATATTTTTTGGTATGATTGAACAAATAATCCTGTTTGACAACGCATTTTTGCACGCCATACAAACAGTTTCCTTGCAGCCATTGGACATAATAATAGCTGCAATAACGATTCTTGGCAACCCGATTTTCTGGTTCATGGTTGTTGCCTTTCTCTACTGGCAGGGAAAAGAAAACGAGTCTTTCCATCTTGTAAACCTTATTGCAATCAGCTCAATTGCCGTGGGTGCAATGAAAAACATTGTTGCAAGGCCAAGGCCTTCAGCAAACGACTTTAAAGTAATTTCAATTGACACTTTTGACACAAACTCTTTTCCATCCGGGCATGCTGCATTGATAGCCGCAAATTTCATGTACCTGAAAAAGTTCCTGAAAAAAAGGCTTCAGATAATATTTGCAATAATTGTTGTGCTCGTGGCTTTTTCAAGAATGTATCTTGGCATGCATTATTTGACAGATGTCATTGCAGGGCTGGTTTTGGGGGCAATAATCGGCTGGGCTTATTACAAATTTGCTGGCAAAATAGGGCACAACAAGCTTCACCTGACAAAATCAGAAGACGCTATCGCAATAATTGCAATTTTGATTGCCGGAATATTTCTCGTTGGCTTCATGCAGTCAATTCCCCTAAGCGCAACGCTAGTAGGATATTACCTTGGATTTTTTTCTTTGAAAGAAATCGGGCTGCACAAAAAAAAGCTTTCAAGGCAAAAAGCCATTACAAAACAAGCAATCGGATTCATAGTGCTTCTGGGCATTACTGCTTATGCATTGACAAGCCCTGTTTTTTCAATAATCTGGTATGGCCTGACCGGCTTCTGGATTAGCTGCTTATGGCCACTGATTTTTGAAAAAACAATCACGCATGACTAAAAAAAATGGGATTAAATGGCAGGCATTCTGAATGCAATAATCCTGGGAATTATCCAGGGCATTACTGAATGGCTGCCTGTTTCAAGCAAAGGAAACGTAACTGCGGTTGGGCAGTTTATGGGAATGCCAACCCAAAGCGCTTTTGGATTCGCAATTCTTCTCCACATTGGAACACTGATTGCTGCAGCAATTTATTTCAGAAAAGAAATAATCCAACTGCTGGAGCTTAAAGACAGAAAACTGCTCAAATTCATTGCAACCACGCTTGTTTTCACAGGAATAACTGCTGTGCCCTGCTATTTTTTGCTGAAAAAAATCCTTGAACAGGAAACAATCCAGATTCTTGGCATTGCAATTTATTCTCAAACAATTTTTTTATTGCTGCTCGGATTTTTTTTGCTGGTAACAGGCCTCCTGCAAAAAAAAGCAAAAAAATCCAAGGAAAATGCAGAAGCAAATTTGTCAGGCAAAAATGCGGCTTTTTTGGGCTTAGGCCAGGGCTTTACTGTTCTGCCGGGAATGAGCAGAAGCGGAACAACTGTTTCAATAATGCTTTTTGAAAAATTCTCTCCGGAACAGGCTTTCAGGCTAAGCTTTATAATTTCAGTGCCGGCAGTAATTTTGGGGGAATTGTCATTTAATCTGCTTGAAGCGCCGCAGATAACAATTGAAGCAATAATTGGAATAATAGCAGCAGCAATTGTGGGATTTGCTTCAATCCATGCCCTGCTAAAAATTGCCAGAAAAATAAATTTCAGCAAATTCTGCATTGCCCTGGGAATAATTTATCTGGCAATTGCAACAGCAACAATAGCAATGCCATTCATTGCCTAACTGAAAACGTGGAAAAAATGAAAAAAGAAAAGTTCTTGATGCTTGATTTTTTTGAAATAATAAACAAGCTCAAGCAAACAAAAAGAACAGGCTGGATTGAACGAGGCGTTGAAAACCCAGAAAGCGTTGCAGAACATTCCTTCAGAATGGCAGCAATGGCCTTTTTTCTTGCAGGCAAGCTGAAATGCAGTAGGGAAAAACTTGTAAAAATGTGCCTCTTGCATGACCTCCACGAAAGCATCTGCGGAGACCTGGTTCTGGATTACTCCAGATACGATTTTGCAACGAAAGGATTAAGCTTTAAAGAAAAAAAGAGAAAAGAATTTGAAGCATTTTCAGAACTCAAAAAAATTTTGGGAAAAAAAAACTCCAAAGAATTTGAAAAAACCTGGAAAGAATTTGACGGGCAAAAAACAAGGGACGCAAAAATAGCAAAAGAACTTGATGTTCTGGAAATGCTCTTGCAAGCGGCAGAATATGAAAAAAACAAAAACTTCAAAAAGCCAGTTTGGGAAGTTTGGATTGCAGAAAACAAAAAAAAGATTAAAAATCCGGTGTTAAAAAAAATGCTTAAAGAATTGGAAGAAAAAATGCCAAAGCAAATGATTTAAAAACAAAAACAGGGCCTTTTCTTGCAAGCAAGAAAAGCCCCGGGAAAAGAAGATTTTGCTGCGCAAAATCAAAAGCAATTAATTTAAAAACAAAAACAAACCTATTTATTGCATACAATTCTGGGCTCAATAAAAAGCCCCAAATAGCATTGCATTGGCCCCTCTTAGCATAGTAGCTAATGCGTCCGGCTGTAGCACAGCCTTTTCTTTGCTTTGCAAAGAAAACCTGGGAAAAGAAACAATTTTGCTTTGCAAAATTGAAGCCGCTCCGCGGCAATAAAAAAAAAGCTTTTTCCTTGTATTGCTGGAGTAAAATCCAGAGAGCGCCGAAAAGCATGCGCTTGTTGGCGCACCGCAATGCGGTGACCGGAAGATCCCCGGTGCAACTCCGGGAGAGGGGAATTAATTCTTATAACCAGCCAACCTTTTTAATTCCTTGAATTCTTGCTTAGTCAGCGTGTGAAGCGTTTGACCCAACATGGACTTGTTAAACTCCTTTTTAGTTAGTGGAGCATAAGAAGGAAAATCCGAAACAAGCGAGCCGAAACCGTTTTTCAACACAGACTTGTACATCCAATAATACCAGCTCTTTTTCATAAATTACAATCAATGCAAAATTCTTAAATTTGCAATATAGCAAAAAGCCCATATATTTGAACATTTTTATTGCTTTTTGCATATAACAAACCGCCAATAAATGTTCAAAAACATAAGCGGTTTGCTATAGTTCGGAATTATGCTTTTGCTAATTGCCAATTAGCGGAAACTTACCCTCATTGCGTTTTAAAACTGCATTTCTGTTTTTCTTCCGGGTGATTTTATGGCAGAATTCATTTCCATTGTAAAAAAAGCTGCTTGCGGAGCATTGTATGTTGATATTCCAAAAGAAATAATGAAAAGCATGAAGTTGAAACAGTTCATGGCAGGAAGAATGAGAGCAGAAAAAGCGGGCATAAAAATTTTTGGTTTTGAAAAAACAGTGAAAATCAAGATAGATATTGATGAAAAAACACTGGCAATTGCAAAGAAAATAATGCTGCTGGAAGGTTATGGCTCACTTGATGAAACAATATCAAATGTGATTCACGAAGTTTTTGAAAAGGAAAAAAAAGACAAAACAAAAATTGTTTACCTTTATCCTGAAGAATACCTCAAAAGCAAGTTCCTATTGATAGCTGATTTTGAAAAAAATATTTGTGAAAAGGAGGAAAAAAATGCAAAAAAATTTTCATGAATTGGAAAAAATAATTGTAAAGAATTTTGGCAAAAAATGCAAAGATTACAATCCATTCTGTAACTGCTGCATAATGTGGCAAGCATATGACACAATAAAAGAAGGCCTTGACTTTCGTGAAAGCAAACCGTGCAAAAAATAGCGCTGCATATAGCAAGCCCCAATTCCACTAGTGTTCATTAGTAATGAACAGTATTGTTCATTAGTAAAGAACGGTTTTATATATTGTTTGGATTGTATATTTTTGTATGCTATTGAAGGATACGCTAAAGAGCATTGCTCGTTCCCAGGCAGAGGAATTTTCCAGTGTTGATTTTGGAATTGAAAGGGAAAAGCTAAAGGACATTAGTTTGGATTCGAATTTTGCTGCTATCCTTTCGGGCGTAAGGCGCTGCGGAAAAAGCACTTTGCTAAAACAATTGATGAAAAAAGCCAGTAATTTTTATTATTTTAATTTTGAAGACCCGCGGACTGTTAACTTTGAAGTCAGTGACTTTCAAAAGCTTGAAGAAATTTTTGGCGAGGAGTTTGGAAAAAGCAATTTTTATTTTTTTGATGAAATTCAGAATGCCGAGAAATGGGAGTTGTTTGTAAGAACAATGCTGGATAAAAAAAAGCATTTTTTTATTACAGGCTCCAATGCTTCCTTGTTAAGCAAAGAACTTGGAACAAGGCTTACCGGCAGGCATCTGCGTTTTGAACTTTTTCCATTCTCTTTTAGCGAATTTTTAAAATTCACTGGAAAAAAACCCGGACTCTCTTCTTTTGAAGAATATCTAAGAAAAGGGGGTTTTCCAGAATATCTCAAATATGACAAAGCAGAGATATTGCAAGAATTGTTAAACGATATTCTCGCAAGGGACATTGTAATAAGATACAAATTGAGAAACTTAAAAATACTAAAAGAAATTGCAGTTTTTTTGCTAACCAACATTGGAAAAGAATTCTCTTACACCAATTTGAAAAAAACATTCAATTTGGGTTCAACCAACACAGCAATTTCCTTCCTTTCCTATTTTGAAGACAGTTACTTATTATTCACTATTCCAAAATTTGATTACTCGCTAAAAAAACAAGTAATAAGCCCAAAAAAAGTTTATTCCATAGACAACGGGTTATCAAGCGTTAACTCAGCATCCTTCTCTGCAGACAAGGGAAAAATGCTTGAAAACACAGTCTTTTTGCAGCTAAGAAGGCAAAATAAAGAAATTTTTTATTTCCAACAAAAAAACGAATGCGACTTTTTAGTAAAACAAAAAGAAAAAATAGCAAGCGCAATCCAAGTATGCTACGAACTAAACGAAGACAATAAAACAAGAGAAACAAACGGCCTAATAGAAGCACTTGAAAAATTCAACCTAAAACAAGGGCTCATACTAACCAACAACCAAGAAGACAAATTTGAAACTGAAAACAAAAAAATAATAATAAAACCAACATGGAAATGGCTGCTTGAAACGGAAAACAAGGAATAGAAATTTAGGCACTACAAGCTTTTTTCAACGATTGGCATAAATACAAGCCAGGATATAACAGCAATACCAATCCATAGTATCTATGGGTTTCTGTTTGGAGCTCTTCTTCGGGAGAGGGGAAACTGTTGTTTATACATAATGCAAAGTATTTTATTAAACAAAAAACAAAATAACTCATGCAACCAAAAGATTTTTGGGTATTGGCAGCAGCGCTGTTTCTGCTCGTATCTGCGGCCAGCTTTTTTTGGATGATAATTAGTTTTGTTACTATCAGAGGAATAGACCCCTTTGCTTGGGCGTACAATCCGCCTATCTTTGCTTTTACAATTATCACGACCATTCTTTTTGCCATTAAAAAGAAAGCAGGGTATTATTTAGGAATCTCGCTTTCATTAACAAATGCAGCGTTTGGCTTAGCCCCTGGTTTGTACTTCTTAATCGCATTTACTTCTGGACCAGCGCCTTACCAAATAGTCACAAACATTTTATTCTACGTTGTGGGAACAGCAATTCTCCTAATCCCAGTGCTAAAATCCAAACCAATTTTCTTTGAAACAAAAAGCAAGACCCAGCCATAAGATTCGCACTTTCTCCCCCAAGTTGGGAGAGGGGATGCGTGAACTACCTGCCGCTGAAGCGGCAGGCGTCCTTTGTGTCTTTAATTGAATGGTAACAGTGTTGTTTGGCTGGGTTTTGGTTTTTCTGCTTTCCAGT
>JAGVNX010000036.1 GCA_020053055.1 Candidatus Iainarchaeum sp. | reverse complement strand
GCTAAAATAAACAAAATTACAAAACAAGGGGATAGTCTTGAAATATATGGCACTGCAAAGTTCTCAGAGCCAGGAGGCTACAAATTGTATTATCATAATTCTAATGCCCTAATAGAAGGGCCATGGACTGAATTCTATTCGTCTAGCGAAGAAGTTGTAGATGGGCTTTTAGCAACAATAAATTTCAACGCTCTGCCAGAATATCCTGAGATTATTTTGGAAGTAACCAATTTAGGAAATAACCCGCATTCTTATGATAAGAGTTTATACGTTCCAATATTTCCTAACACTTCCGAAGTGTTGTTTAATGTGACTGCGCTGGAAGGAATTAGTTCCAGCACTTTTACACAGCCAAAAGTTGCTGATTTGGATGGAGATGGAGATAAGGAAATAGTTTCTGCATTACTTAGTGCAGAGTGGGGACAGCAGTGCTATCTAAATATACACCAAGGGATTTATGTTTGGGACCAAACGGGAAACATTAAAAGTGGATTTCCAAAATATATGACACAACTTAATTCAGTGTACGGGTGTGGGGCATTATCTATTGTCGGGATAGGCGATGTGATTGGAGACAACAAACCAGAAATAGTGGTGGCGACTGGCAGCTATGCAAATTATGGCGGTGGCATTCGCGTTATTTCAAACACTGGACAAATAATTACTGCAATAAATATAACAGGGGATAATGCCTTTTCTGGCATTAATGAATTTCACCCTGTATTAAGTGATTTGGATGGAGATGGCAAGATGGAAATAATTGCATCGTCCATTCCTTCGGGCACTACACAATCTAAGCTTTATGTATGGCGAGGGGATGGCACAGTACTCAATGGCTGGCCAAAAATTTCACCACAAAAGAGGTTTACAGAGCCCACAATTGCAGAGTTCAGCGGGCAGAAAAAAATAGTAGTCGGCTCAATGGATAACTCTCATTATGATGCGCATATAACAGCGTATAACACAGATGGTACGATTGACTGGATTTTTGATGTTGAACCTACTGGCGTATTTGGCGGCAGATTTAGAATAGTTTCAGCTGACATAGATGGGGATGGCTCCACTGAAATAATTTTGCGTTATAGCCTATATGAACAGGGAACAGACCACTGGAAAATAACAGTACTTGATAGTGCCGGAAACCTAAAGTATCAGTGGTTCACTGGCAAAGACTTTGGTGCTGGGCAGGGTGTTGCGGTAGCTGATTTGGATAACAGCGGTACAATGGAAATCATTTATCATGATGAAAGAAATGTCAGTGTAACCGATTATGAAGGTAATTTGTTGCCTGGTTTTCCGAGGCATATTTGGGACAGTATTTATTCTGAAATGCCATATATTGATTCAACTGATTTTGGGGTGGCAGATTTGGATGGGGATGGCTTTCTAGATATTTACGGTGAAGCAGATTATTCATTTGGCACAGCAGATGTTGGTTCGTATACAAATGTTATTTTCGCTTTTGACAGGTTTGGCAATTCTTTGCATGGGTTTCCCATTCCTCTATTAAATAATTCGGTAATTCCAGGGGACAAATGGACTTTTTTGGAAAGATATCTGCCAACTGTTGCGGAAATAAATAATGATGGTTTGACAGATATAATAGCTTCAAATGGCTGGGGGCGTATGACAGCCATTACAACTAATTCCCTTTACAATGAAAACCTAAATGTTTTTCCGCAATATGGTGTTGATAAACAAAACACCAAAGCATTGCCTAACCAGTAATGCCAGAATTCGATTTGCGGAAGCCTGCACCGCATCCTTTTTTTATTACTTTCAATGCCTATTTTTTTTATGCCATTAATTTCTGAACTGCAATTTGCGCAAAGATACCCTTTTACTGCTTCTGCAAAAAGGATTTTGCGCGAAAACAATTTTTCCCTGGACGAATTGCCGGAAGAAACCGTGAAAAGGGCAAGCGCAATGGTTTTAAGCGCAGCAAAAAACAAGCCATATTTTTTAAAAGAAATTTCCAATTCAAGCGACCTTCTTTTGCAGGAAATCCTTGCTTTTCCAATTGCAAAAATCTTGGTGTCCCTGCAAAAAGACAATTTTTTGAACGAAAAATTCGCCTTGATGTTTTCAAAATCCTTTTTGGAATATATTGCCCTTGAAAAGCACCCGCAGGAAACTTTTTTTGGAATTGCAGAAGAGCTTGGCATCGAATTCGAGGTTTTGCGCGGCAAAGATTTTTTTGCTTCGGTTTCACTGCAGAGCTTTTTAAAAATTCCTTTCAAGCACGCTGCCCTTAAGCTTTCCAACCAGAGTGTTTCCAAGGGAAAAGTTTTTCTGCCAGAGCATCTTTTCCTTGTTTTTGTTTCGGAAACAGTTTTTGCACAAATTTTTTTTTCTTTGCCAGTGCCTCTTGAAGGCATTCCAAAAAACCTGAAAAATTCCGCAATGCAATTGCAGCAGCAATTAATTGTTTCCCAAAAAAGGGATTTTGAATTCAGGCTTTCAGGAAAAACAAACCCAAATTTTTTTCCAAGCTGCATGCAAAAAATGTACAATGATTTGCTTGAAGGAAAAAATTTGCAGCATTCCGCAAGATTTTACATTGCGGCTTTCCTGCATTCAATCGGAATGCATTCGGGGCAGATAATCCAATTGTTTTCAAAAACCCCAAATTACAGCGAAAAAATGACGCGTTACCAGGTTGAAAGGATTGCAAAGCAGAATCTTTCAGCCCCCGCCTGTGCAAAAATAAAAGAAGCAGGCTTTTGCCCAGACCCTGAATGCGGAAACAGGCATCCCACGGGATTTTACGAAAAGCAATTCCAATTGTCAAAAAAAGCTGAAGCAAAAAATAATTTGCCAAAATGATTTTTATGCAACTTGAACAAGATTTTTTGAAAAAGAATTTTTCGGATTTTTACAAAAAAAATTTTATTGAAGACCCTCCGGAACCAGAGCAAAGGGAATTCGGAATAGGCGAGTTTGGCAGGAAAATCACGCAGAGGCACCTGTCTTTTTCCTCTTTGCAGGACTTCAACTATTTTTTGCAGAAAGAAACCCCTTTTTTTGTTTCCTGTTCAACAGCGCTTTACAGCCAGCCTGCTGCAAGGCCAATGCAGGCAAAAGGATTTTTGCAGGGCGACATTGTTTACGAGTTTGATGCCGATGACATAAAAACCCCCTGCAAGCAGGTTCACGATTCCTGGAAATGCCCCCGGTGCAATGCGGAAGGAAAAGGGGCAATAGAGCTTTGCACTGAATGCGGAACTCCTGTAAAAGTAGAGCAATGGTTCTGCGAGGAATGCCTTGGAGAGGCAAAAAAACAAATTTTTGAATTAAAAGAATTTTTGGAAAACGATTTTGCTTTTACGGAAGGAATTTCAATAAATTTTTCCGGTTCCGCTGGCTTTCATTTTCATTTGCGCGGGAAAGGCATAAGGCAATTGAAGCAGGCTGCGCGCATCGAGCTTCTTGATTTTCTCACAGGGGCAAACCTTGACCTTGGGGCGATTGGCTTTGTTGAAAACGGAAAATCATTGGACTGCCCAAAGCCCAGTGCCCTTGGCTGGGCCCAGAAAATAATGTCAGGGTTAAGGGATTTGGTTGAAAACGCGCCAAGCGACAAAATCGCTGCGATTGCAGGTGTCAGGGATTCCAATGCAAAAAAGTTTCTGGAAAAAAAGCAAAGAATCCTGGAAGGCATTGAAAAAGGAATGCTTTTTCCGTTTCCCACAAAAAAAACCAGGGAATTCTGGCTTGCCCTGGCAAAATTTGTTGTGGAGAAAAAAAAACTTGACATTGACAGGCAGACTTCAATGGATTTGAACAAAATAATCAGGGTTCCCGGGACTATTCATGGCGGAACAGGCTTTATCGCAAAAAAAATTTCTTGGGAAGAATTAAAAAAATTCAATGCCTTCACAGACGCCCTTGCTTTTCCGCAAGGCAAAACAGTAAGGGTTTTAATTGATAAGGCACCAAAGTTTAATCTAGGCAGCGAGTCTTTCGGGCCATTCCAAAATTCAGAAGCCGAATTGCCCCTGAATGCAGTTGTTTTTCTGGTTGCAAAGCAGGCTGCTAAGCTGGCGTAAAACTTTTCTTATAAAAAAAAGATTATCAAAAAAATCTTTTGCATTGCAAAAAAAATTTTTTTAAAGGCAAAAAATATGCAGGTTTCTTATGACGAAATAAGGCGGATTTACAGGGCGGAAAAAAACAATTCAAGGCTTGCAGAAGCAGACGAGGATTTTTTTGATTCGCTGGCAGAATTTGTGAAACAGCAAAAAGAACAGTACCTTAAAAGCCTCAAAACGCTTTCAACTGCAAAAGCAAGGGATTTTACAAATTTGAAAAAGATGATTGAAGAAATTTTTTCGCTGCGTGAAAAAAAACTTTTGAACCTGGCGCTTGTTTCAAGCAGGACAGGCGATCCTGTTGAAGGCAAAATGGCAACCCAGGAAAAAAGAACATTCAAAGAATTATTGCAGGTTTTGAACAGGCACAAAACGTTTCTCGAAGAAATTTTTTCGATTGAACAGGAAACAACCGAAAAAACCGCGGATTTGAACAAGATTTCGATGTTGGATGATGTGCCTTCTTTTGTCGGCGCAGACATGAAAGAATACGGGCCGTTTGAAAAAGGCTCGGCAGTGGAAGTCCCGGAAAAAATTGCTTTGCTTTTGCTTGCAAGAAAGCTAGCGCAAAAAGCAGAATAATCGCAAACCGCTGTTTCTTTCTTTTAAAGAAAGAACAAATCCTTCATATTTGGCAAACAAGCTGTTGAAGCTTTTCAATCTCTTATATTTAATAATTATTCCAAAAAAGAAATAATAGCCAATAATTAACTAACAGGGGTTTTTTTATGGACAAAAAATTGGTTCCAATGACGAGAACAAAATTCTTGAAACTGAAATGCAATGGCTGCGGCAACGAGCAGACAGTTTTCAGCGCCCCAGCATCAACAGTAAAATGCCTTGCCTGCAATCAGACTCTGGCGGAAAGCACAGGCGGCAAAATCAGGCTGGTCGCCAAAATTGTCAAAGAATTAGAGTAACTGCCATTTCTTTTAGAAAGAAAGCCGCATCTAAAAAAAAGTTTGGTTTTTTTTTGTAAGCAAGTGTTGAAATATGCTGGATTCAAGGGATATTGAAATGCCAAGCCCGGGCGAATTAGTAGTCTGCAAAATAAACAAGGTTCTCGATTACGGGGTTTTTGCGGAATTATTGGAGTACAGCGATACAAAGGGCTTTGTGCATATTTCCCAAGTTGCAAGCGGTTGGATTAAGAACATAAGAAATTTTGTGAAAGAAGGCCAGGTAAGGGCGGCAATTGTGCTTGCAATAAACCTGCAGAAAGACCAGATTGATTTAAGCTTTACAAAAGTTTCAGCACAGGCCCAGAGAGCAAGGCTTGAGGAATGGAAACAATTCAGGAGGGCAAAAAGGCTTCTTGAAGTTTTGGCTGAACAGGTGAAAAAGCCTTTTGATGAAACCTGGGATAATGTGGCAGAGCCGCTTTCATCCGAATACGGCGGCCTGCAGAAAGGGTTTCAGCAAATTGCCCTTGAAGGCGAATCAGCAGCAAAGGCAGTCAAGGCTCCCTGGCTTAAGCCCCTTGTAGAATTGGTGCAGAAAACCATTGAAGTGCCAGAAAGGGAAGTCAAGGGAATCCTTAATTTGAAGTCTTTTAAGCCTGACGGTGTTGAAATAATAAAAAAGGCAATAGACAAGGGAATTCTTGATTCAAAGGAAAAAAACGTTTCAATAATTTATCTTGGCGCGGGAAAATACCAGGTAAAATCAATTGCCCCGGATTTCAAAAAAGCCGAAAAATCCCTGGGCAATGCAGTGGATTCGATTTCAGAACAAATGAAATCCTCGGAAGGAACAGCGGAGTTTGAAAAAATCGAATCCTAAAAAAAGGTTTTTTTTATGGTTACAAAAATTGTCCTGTTGAAAAACAAAAAATTTTCAAATGCAATTCTATTGGTAGGCTTGCCAGGCATAGGCTTAGTGGGAAAAATCTGCGTTGACTATTTCTTGAAGCAATTCAAAAGCGAAAAAATCGGGGAAATAATTTCCGACAGTTTTCCCCCAAGTGTCCACACAAAAAACGCAATAATTGAATTGATAAAAGACGAATTATTTGCATTTAATTTTAAGGGCCAGGATTTTGTTTTTCTGGTAGGGCCAGTGCAGCCGAACCTTGATTTTAGAATGGGTTCTGCACAGGAACAATACGAATTTGCGGAAAAAATCGTTGAAACCGCAAAATCATTGGGAGTAAAAAAAATTATTACCCTCGCCGGCTTGAATGTGGGCGACAAAAGAATGGAATCAAAGCCAGGGGTAATTGCAGCTGCAACTTCGCAAAAAACCCTTGATGAATTCTGTGCAGCAGGCGCAGTTGCCGGCAAAGCAGAAGGCTTGATTTCAGGGGCAGCCGGTTTAATACTCGGAATTGCAAAAGAAAATGATTTGGAAGGAGCCTGTTTAATGGGCGAAACAAACGTAAGGCTTGTTTACGGAGACCACGGCGCAGCAAAAAAACTTTTAGAATTATTAGTAAAAAAATATGGTTTCAAAGTCAATATGGAAGACATTGAAAAAGAAGCCAAAAACATTGAACAGGCATTCAAGCAACTTGCAAAACAATTTGAAGAAGTCGAAGAAAAAATGCCCGAAGAAGGCCCAAGTTACATAAGATAAATTTAAATATTCCAAAGGCACAAGTTATACTTATGAATTTTCACGCTCAAACAAGCATTGCAGTTCTTCTTGTTCTAGGAGTTATTGTTGTTGCAGGAATTGCCTTGACAGTTTTAAATTTAACCCCAGGTTCGCTTCAAATTCTGCCAAGTTTGGCAAAGCCTGTTAAAGTTTATGATGTGAATAATCCTGTTCCTGTTTGTTCGACTTCTGATTCTGG
>JAGVNX010000078.1 GCA_020053055.1 Candidatus Iainarchaeum sp. | reverse complement strand
GCCCGCTCCACGCGATAAGGATAAGAAAAGAAATATCAAAAGAAATAGATAATTACGACTGCGGGTCTTTCAGACCACGCAGTATTTTCTGCGAATAAATTTTTTCACACAATTCCGCTGCTTTTTTCAAATGCTTTTCTCCCAAGGAAAACAAGGATTTTATTGTAAAAAAATCAACAACAACAGCGCCTTTTGCAACCAGAATGCTTGACATTTTTTTTGTAGTGCTCCCAGTAAAACCATGGCAGGTTAAAAATAAAACAAATTTTTTTCCCTCTGCTTTTTCAATTGTCTTCAAAAAAGAAATTACCACTGGCGTAGGCTGCATGCCCCAAACAGGCCCGCCAATAAAAATCAAGTCATAATCACTCAGGACAAAAGGCACTTTTTTCAAATCAACTTGCACCTGCTTTTCAAGCTCCCTTGGCGACAAATCCTTTGCAGGCTCCAGCCTGTACAATTCAACCAAAGCCTTTTTGGAATCAAAAAAAGCCTTTATTCTCCCAGCCACTTTTTCAGTATTGCCGGTTTTTGAATGAAAAAAAATTGCAATGCGCATAAAAATCGATAATAATAAAACCAGAAGAATTTAAAAAAGGACAATTCCAAACTTCACGAGGTCGTGCAAACCATGGGGTTGCAATATAGAAAAAAGACTTTTAAAAAAGTTTTGGAGGAAACCGTTTTTTGGAATAAGACTCCACAAAAACAGTTATACTATGAAGAATATTGGCAGCTCTAACTGCGCCGCGGGCAATTATATGACCACAAGCCAAAAGAGCCGGGCCTGATTGCTTGCGGGGGTCTGCTTCTGCCAATTGCCGCAGCATCATACGACCATGTGTAATGTCATTTTCTGCATTTTTAAGCCTTCGAATAAGCTGTTGAAGGTCTTGCTTGGGTAATGCATCTAAGTTGCTTCGGACAATTCTTGATTCTGGCAATTCCGTTTGCAATGCAAGGATTTTTTTTGCCACGTCGGGCTCCGCATCCCATTGCTTGTCTCGTTCCCTTATCAAGAGAGATAATGTCGAAAGGGAATCATTGGAAACTTTGTTGTGAATCAAAAATTTTCCAATAAAAAAACGAGCCATGTCCCTCTCTATTGCAGGAGGAACGCTTTGTCGTTGCTCGTATTCAAATGGTTCGCGCTCAAAAAGTTTTCTGGCTTCGTCGCGAAAAATTCTTCCAGAGTTTCTTTCCGTCAGTGGAATCAATCGGGAGGGCTGCAAAACAGGCAAGGAAAAAACGCCTTTTCTTTCAGTCCCTCTTTTCAATGGCATGGAAAAAAAACGCTGCATGCATTAATAAGCTTTCTTCAACATAACCGCAAAGAATACTGATTTATTGCGGGGGAGGAGATTTGAACTCCCGAAGGCACTAAGCCACAGGCCCATTGCAACTTTTTCTAAAATAAAAATTCTTTTTATAAAGAGTTTCCTCAAGCCTGCCCAATTAACCGGACTATGGAACCCCCGCGTATAATACTATAGGATTCAGTTTTCCTTTTAAAATTTGCCCTATTGGCCTGCCTTAATAACCTTGAGCTTAATCCAGAAGAACAAATAAACAAAGGCAATTATCCAGGCAATGATTGTCATTAGCAATGGTATGCTTCCGTTTATTGCCCCCATTGTCCACATAAGGGATATGACAAAAAATATGATTGCCCCCCAGATTGGATTAAATAACCCTTCATATTTGAACGCTTTAACTTCTTTTTCAGTTCTCGGCCTGTCTTTTAGTATTAAAGTAAAACAAATTAGCAATAGCGGAGTTCCTATTAATAGGCTTAAGATTAAACCTGTGCTGCTCCACGCTGCATAAAATTGCCTGATTACAACATTAATAACTGCAATTAATAGGATAATAAAAATAGCCCACAACTGATTCTGTTTCATATTTTCACTCTTAAAAACAGCTTATTTTGCTTTTTCTATGCTCGCTATTTTTATCCAGAATACAAGTGTTTTTCCGGCCATTGGGGGGTTGAAATCGATTATTGCAGAATTGCTTTTTATTTGTATTATTGTGCCGTTGCCTGCTTGTGGCGATTGCACCGTCATACCTATTTTTAGGCTGTTAAAATCTGATATTTTGTCTTTTTGGATTTCAATTATTTTTGATTCGTCCCGCAGGCCATAAGCATTTTCTGGTTTAATTGTAATTGTTTTTTCATCATTTAACCGCATTCCGATTACAGCATTGTCGAATCCTTTTATCATTTCGCCTTTGCCTGCAGTGAATCCAAGTGGTTCGCCGAATTTTGCACTGGAATCAAATTCTTCGTCGTTCTCAAAAGTTCCTTTGTACTCCACTTTTATTTTATCCCCAGTCTCAACTATTTTTGACAAATCCACTGTTCCGCCCCCATTGCCATTGCCTTGGTTATTCAAATTCCCATTGTTATTGGGATTGCCTTGCTGTGTGCAGCCGCTCAAAACCAAAATCAGCATTGCGAATGCAATTGCAATAATTTTTTTTTGCACTTTTTCACCAGATAACTTGGAAATTTTCAGCTTGCCAGCTGATTCGTTGAAAGCGGAAAAATTTTCCGCCAAGTTAATTTTGTTTTCAATTGACCACAGAAGAAAATTTGTTTTTTTTTGTTAAAAGCAATTCTTTCAGAATTATCGTTTGCTTTTTCTTGCCTGTTCCAAGTATTTTTGATGGCAGTCATCAGAGCAAAAGCCCCTTAGATACATTACTGTTCCGTCATCAGTAATGTCTTTGTCACAATGCAGGCATCTTCTGGTTTTTTTAAGGCCAAATTTGTCATAATATGGCTTGTCTGTTATTATTGGCAAATTCCCACCTCAGATTAAATCAGCCTGCAATAATCTTAAAAATCCGATTTTTTTTGCCAGGTTTAAATACTTTTGCCTGAAGCAGGGGAAAAAGGATATTAATTGTTTCGGCTCTTTTTTAAAAGCATGGAACGTTTCTGGGAAATTGATTTTCTGCGCGGGATTGCAATAATAATGATGATACTATTCCATTTGCTGTTTGACCTTGCTTTTTTTACAAGCATTAAAGTGCCTGTCAATTCGGGCTTGTGGTTCTGGTTTGCAAGGGCAACAGCAGCAATTTTCATTCTTCTTGCCGGGATTTCCCTTATAATAAGCTATCAGCGTACAATTGAAGCCGGCGAAACCCAGGCGGGAAAATTTTTTAAAAGAGGCATAAAAATATTTTGTTACGGGCTTTTGATAACAATCATTACCTGGATTTTTTTTCCAACGGAATTCATTGTTTTTGGAATACTGCATTTTATAGGGATTTCAATAATAATTTCCCAATTGTTTTTCAATTGGAAATTGAAAAACCTCTTGCTTGGAATAATCCTGCTGTTTTCAGGAATAACACTCCAAAATTTTTCCTTTAATTTTCCCTGGCTATTATGGCTCGGGTTTACGCCAGAACAATTTGCCACATTTGATTATTTCCCTTTATTGCCATGGTTTGGCCTTATTTTAATAGGGCTGTTTGCAGGCAATCTGCTTTACCCAAAAGCAAAAAGGGCTTTCAGAATCCCAGAGATTGGAAAAAAAATTTTTGCAAGGCAATTTTGCTGGCTTGGGCAGAATTCACTCGCAGTCTATCTCCTGCACCAGCCTGTTCTTGTTGTGATAATCCTTGCATTAAAACCTGTTTGATTCTTAGCGCAGGGCAATTGCAAAAACAGTAAGTGCAAAAAGCAGCACTGCAAAGCCAAGGAAAATTGCTTCAAAAACAACAAGAGAAACAAATTTTTTGTCAAAGGCATCTTCTTTTGCTTTCAATGCAAACTTTTCTTTTTTTATCAATGCAATTGCAAGCGCTGCTGCAAAAACAGTGAAAATATTGGCTATTGCAATTATTGCCATGTCAATCCAATTAAGGTTTAACTGCAAAACCCTGTTTGCCAAAAAAATTGATGCAAAAGCAAACCCAAAAAAAGCCAGAAACATCCAGAAAAACCATGTTTGATTAAAAAAATTAAGCGCATGCGCAGGCACTGATTCTTCTGGCGCAACAAACAGGTCCTGTGTAAAATAATTTGCAGGCTTGTTAATGTAAATCCTCGTATAATTCATAGAATCTGGAATTGTTCCATTAAAAATAATTTTCATTGTGTCTTCTTCCTGTATTGTCCTGCTTAAAAATTTTTGGTAATAATGCCCAACAACAGTGCCTTCTTGTATATTTGAAAAAATCTTCGGATTCTTGAATCCCGCAATATTTATGGTGACAGGCAGGATATCGTTTCCATAATAAGCAGTTGGCTTCAAAGGATAATAAATCTGGCTTGCAGGAAACCTGATAAAAACACCAATTGGATTTGAAGCATAACCATAGCGATCAGAGTAATCAGGCTCTGAAATAATTTGGCTATTATCACTTATCCAGCTTACAATGAAAGAATAATCCTTTCCCATGTATTCAGACAAAAATTTTTCTGCTTCAGGCGACAAATTAGTGCCCCTTGCAGCCAAATAATCCTTGAAAACCGCCGCATCAGTGCCCTTTACAACTTCTGTTGCAATCCCAAACTTGTCAATATGCTGGTAAATAGTGACTCCAGGCACAACCACTCCCTCTGCAAGGCTTCCCCTTGCCTCAGTTGAATAACCAATGCCCCCAATTGGCATTAACAGCACTCCAAGAAGCCCAAATGGAGGAAACACAGCAGTTGCCATATAGCCTTCAAGCAAAAAAAAATTTTGAGTTGCCTGCTGCTTTATTTCCTTTCCAGCCAAAACAGGAAAACCTTTCAGGTTTGTTATTTCAATTTCATCAGGATTTGCAGGCACAGGAAAAATCCAGACAACCTTGTTTCCATAAGCAACTGCTTCCCGCAGGTTAGCAATTATAAAAAGATTCTCCATGCCATTTTCATAATTAATAAAAGCCCCCTGGCTTTCCTGCCTGTAAGGGCGCATGTTCGGATCTATTACAAGGCCATCTGCAAAAACACTGCCAAACAAGAAAAGCAAAAAAAGCAAAACCAAAATTTTTTTTGAAAAAACCATGCAAAAATTATGTTTAAACGGAATTTAAAGCTTTGTTTTTTTGTTAGCACATTCCCTAATCATTCCCATTCAATTGTTCCTGGCGGCTTATGGGTTATGTCATAAAAAACAGCAGAAACCGGGAATTTTTGCATTATTTCCTTTGCAGTTTTTTCCAAAAATTTTTTTTCAATTCTCGCAAATTCCGCAGTCATTGCTTCCCTGCTGAAAACAGGCCTCAAAACAACAGAATCAGAATTTTTTTCATTCACAGAAACAGGAATCAGCACAATTGGAAACTGCCAGATTTTATCATAAACACGGTTTTTTATGGCCTTGTTCATTACAAAATCGTCAATTTCTTGGAGCAACAAAATTCTTTCTTTGGCCAAAAAGCCTTTTTTTAAAGAAACAAAATTTATTTTCTCAGGCTGAAGGGCAAAAACAACCCTGCCGATTTCGCTAATAGAATTAGTGATTCCGGTTGAAACTTTTTCCAATAAATCCCAATCAAGCTTCCCCAAAATAACAGCAACATGCTTATAGCTTCTTGCATCGCCTTGAACTCCAACAGATTTTACTGGCAAAACAAGCGCTTTATATCCCTGCGCTGAAGCTGTTTTCTCAAGCCTTTTCTGCAATTCAATAGTTTCCTCTGCTTTTTCTTTTTCGGAACAAAGAATTCTTATTGCCAAGCCTGGCCCGGGAAATGGTTGCCGTGCAATCATTTTTACAGGCAAGCCAAGCTCTTTTCCAAGTTCCCTGACCTCGTCCTTGTATAATTCCTTAATTGGCTCAATTACTCTTTCCTCTGCAATCATTTGCTTTATTGCTTCAACCCGATTATGATGGGTTTTGATGTGAGAAGCAAGCTTTGTTCCGGAGCTTTCAATTGTATCGGGATAAATCGTTCCCTGCCCCAAAAGCCAGTTTTCTGAATCCAAATCAAGCTTTTTCAGGTTTTCATTGACAATTTTTACAAAAAGCTCTCCAATAATTTTTCTCTTTTCTTCAGGCTCAAAAACGCTTTCTAAAGAATCAAGATACCTTTGGCTTGCATCCAAAAGCCTTACATTCAATCCCTGTTCGGAAAAAACACTCATTACTTCCCTGCTCTCATTTTTTCTCATAAAACCAGTATCAATATGCAAAGCAAAAATTTTTTTGCTTCCAAGGGCCTTTTTCAGCAGGACAAGCGCAACAGTGCTGTCAACTCCACCGGAAGCAAGCAAAAAAACCTTTTTTTGTTTTGCAAAATTTTTTATTTCCAAAATTTTTTGCCTTGCAAAATTTTTTATTGTCCAGTTTCCTTTGCATTCACAAATTTTTAAAGCAAAATTTTTCAAAATTCGCATTCCTTTGGGCGTGTGGGCTACTTCCGGATGAAACTGCAAGCCAAAAATATTTTTTTCAGGATTAGCCATTGCAGCAATCCCGCAATCAGAAGTAAAACCAATAACCTCAAAACCCTGAGGCAAAACACTTACAAAATCCCCATGGCTCATCCAAACCTTAATTGATTCTGGCAGAGAAGAAAAAAGCAAGCTGTTTCCTTTTCTCTGCAAAACAGCAATCCCGTATTCCCTTACATTAGCCCTTTCAACTTTTCCATTCAATTCCTTTGCAATCAATTGATGCCCATAACAAATTCCCAAAATCGGAATCCCGAGAGAAAAAACCTCCTTATTTATTCCCAAAGCATTTTTTTCATAAACGCTTGCAGGGCCACCGCTAAAAATTATTCCCTTAAAACGCTTAAATTCCTCAATAGTAGAATCAGGCTCTAAAATCTCTGAAAAAACATGCAATTGCCTTATTCTTCTTGCAATCAAATGGGCATATTGCCCGCCAAAATCAACAACAGCAATTGCTTCCCTTTCAAAAACCATACCATGTTTAAAAAAAGAATTAATTAAAATACTACTCCCAAGCAAAAAAATTTAAAAAGAGCAATAATCATTATTCGGCTGCCAGAGAAACAGCCAAGAACAATTTTTTTATTGCCCAAGCCTAAGAACGAACCTTAGGCCTACAGGCCGCTTGCCTTCTTTTCTGCGCTTCGCATTAATTCTGTCTAATCTTGCTAACAAAGCTAATTGTTCAACCCTGCTCATGTTTTCGAGGACTAAGCGCCTTTTCGCCTCAGCACGAACAGCAGCCAGAGTACTGGCACTGGACCCCGACTTAGGTCTTTTTGGCTGCTTTATTGGTCTTTTGAAAAGCCCCATTTAATCACCACACAAAATAATTGTGCTAAGCTGCTTTTAATTGTTCGCCAAAAGCAAGAGCCGGAAAAAACACAATAGTTTTTCCCCAATTTTTAACTTGCGCCCTCAAGCGCCTTTTTATTTAAACATTACCCCCCTAATTATTTCAAGAATGCGGGGGTGGCAGAGCGGTCTAATGCGCACGCCTGGAAAAGCCTTTTCTCTACCTTGCAAAACCAAATGTTTTGCGAGGCCTCGTGAAGCAAAGCTTCACAAGGAAGAGAAAAGCCTTGGGAAAAGAGCAATTTGCTTCGCAAATTGGTTGATTCCCTGGTTCTCCTCAAAGAATAGTTTTAGTTAGAAATTTTTTCTTTGGGGTGGACTGCAGCCGCCTTTTCTTAAGAAGAAAAGGCAGGTTACTAAAAGAAAAGGATACAGTGAGCGTGTTCCTGAAAGGGAGCGCGAGTTCAAATCTCGTCCCCCGCGTCGTTTTTATTGCATAAACATTTTGTGATATAAATTCTTCCTCGGTGGTATTCAACTTCTGCTTTGCCAGCAAGCGCTTCTTTTAGGGCATTTGAAATTTCTTTTCTTTGCCCTAATCTCAGGTCAAATGCAATTTTTCCGCCGCTGCTAAGCTTTTGAATTAGCTTCTCAATGTATTGAATCCCTCTTTGAATTGACAATGGGTCTTTTTTTGAAAAACTAATGAGGTACATCAGTCCTGTTCTTGAGTAAATAAGGTCAATCGAGCTGTTTTTCAAGTATCTTAAAAGGTCTTCCGCTGTTGCATGAATAATTTTTGCGCCCTTAATCTTCAGCCATTTCTTGTAACTGTCTTTTGAAAATCCGTATGCATTAACTATTCTGCCATATTCTTTTGAAAACCTTTCAATTGCGTTTCCTCTTCCGCAGCCCCAGTCCAAAACAACAACAGGCTTTCCAGTTTCTGAAAATCTTTGCAGTATGAAATCTTTTCTGCCAAAAATTAAAGGAAAATTGCCCCTAACCATTCTTGCTGATGCTCTGTCCCAGATATAGCGATCTCGCCTTCCGTATGTTCTTTTTCCAAAAGGAGCCCTCTGGACTTGTCTTTCAACGAATTCCTTTCTTTCCCTGGTTTTCCTACCTTTTCCAAAAACAGGCATTTTTTCTCAACCAAAAAAAGAGAGCAAGGAACTGTTTTTATTTTGTTTGAATTTTTTCTTTGCTGATGGGGCCTGTTCACAGGGTTTTTGTAACAGACTTTTTTGAAAGGCATTTTTTCAAAAGGCCTAAGGAATGCGCAAAGGCAAACTGAAAATGCAAAGGCACAATTGGATTAGACTGAGAAGCGATGGAAAAAAATATTCAATAACATTTAAACAATTCAACGAGGCTTTTGTGAGCACAGCGAACTAGAATTGCAAAGCAATTCTTTCTTTTCCAAGGTTTTCTTTTTAAGAAAAGCTTATTCGAAGAATTCTTTTTTCAGTATTATTTTGTTTGTCAGGCCGTAATCGTGCTTTTCAAGAATTCCTTTTGCTTCAAGCCTTTTTATTACCCTGTGGACCTGAACCTTGCCAAGGCCTGTTTCCTTTGCAAGCCTTGCTTGTGTCAGTTCGTAATCAAATTTTTTCAGTGTTTCTATTATTTTTTTTTCATCAGGCAAAAGCAAATTGTTTGCTGTTTCTTGCCTGATTTGCTTTATTTCTTTTTCCCTCGTCAGGCTCCAGATTGCTATGCCTGCAAGAATAGAAATAATTGCACCTGCAAGCCAATAAAGCGATGTTGGGGAAAGCAAAACAGCTATTGTGTCGGGAGAAGAAGCAATCCCTCTTCCAAGCGCGTTAAAATCAAAAGGCAAATTAGTGTCTCTTGTCATAAAACCAGGGCCTCGCAGGTTTCTTTCTTCGAGAGGGAAGCCCAGAAATTCTGTTCTCCAAAAAGAGGCGTAACCCTGCATTATTAGTGAAATAATTGAAAAGCCGCTAAAAAGAAAGCAAATAAGCATTACTGCAAAATATCGCCTTTTCAGTTTAGATTTTGTTTCATTTGGTTTCATGTTTCATCACGTTTCATTAACCCATAATAACTGTTTCATGGTGTTACAAAGCTGTTACAATTAGCCCTAATAATGGTTGCAAACCAATTTAAATAATTGCTTTCAGGGCGGTATTAGTGGATTCTTTGGTTTTGGAATTAAAAAATATTTGGAAAATTTATAAAATGGATTCTGTGGAAGTTACTGCAGTCAGGGACATTAGCCTCAAGATTTTTAAAGGAGAGTTTATAGCCGTTGTTGGAGCTTCTGGAAGCGGCAAATCAACTGTTCTTTCTATAATGGGCGCATTGGATGCTCCAACAAGCGGCGAGGTTTTTTTGGATGGAACTGAAATTACAGGGCTTTCTGAATCAAAAATTGCAAGGATACGGGGAAAAACAATTGGCTTTGTTTTTCAGACATTTAACCTGCACCCAATATTGAATGTTTTCGAAAATATTGCATTGCCAATGAGGATTCATGAATTTCCAGAATCTGAAATAAATTCAAGAGTAAAGGAATTGCTTAAGCTTGTTGGCCTTGAGCCGAGGGAAAAGCACTTGCCTGCCCAGCTTTCCGGCGGGGAAAGGCAGAGAGTTGCAGTTGCAAGGGCCTTGTCTACAGAGCCTTCAGTAATTTTGGCAGATGAACCAACGGGAAATCTTGATACAAAAACCAGCATTGAAATAATTAATTTGTTTGCCGAGCTTAACAAAAAGGGAAAAACAATTGTGCTTGTAACGCATGAAATGAGCCTTGCCAATTATGCCAAAAGGCGCATTACGCTCAGGGATGGAGCAATAATTTATGACGGAAAAAATAAGAAAGAAGGCAATTAAAATGAAGAAAACAATAATAATCATTATCACAATTTTTTTGGTTTTTTTGCTGTTTGGCTGCACTGATCCAAACAGTGCAAGTGCGCCAATAAGCACAGCCCAAGGCAACCAGCCCAGCCCAAATGAAAATCCCAATGGCCCTGGCTTTGGCCGCCACCAAGGCGGGTCGTCAGGGGATTGGAATGGCCAAAGGGATTTTAATGGCCCAAGAATGGACGCGAATGGCGTGAGGCCAAATTTTGACGAAAATTCTTTTATGATAAGAATAAAGACAGAACTTAATCTGCCAAGCGATGCAACTGATGCGCAGGTAAAAAATGCTTTGGGCTTGCCTGAGAGCGCTGGTTTTGACAAGATTAGAAATGCTTTTATTCAAAAAACAAGGCCGCAAGGAATTGGGTCTCAAGGAGGAAATTAACATGAACAAAAAAATTTTAATGAGCGCAATTTTTTTAATTGCAATAGCCAGTTTTCAGTTTCAATTTGTACATGCAAATCCAATTGAACCAGCAAACTTGGTTTCTATAACTGGAACAAGGTTTTTGCCTGCAAGCATTAATGCAGGGGACATTGCAAGTGTTGCTATTGACATCAAAAGCAATTCGTTTGCTTTTGAAATAAAAGACCTGAATGGAACAATTGACCTTGGCAACCAGTTTTTGCCAATTAAATTGCAGGATTCCTTGCCAAACCTTCAGGCAGGCTCAACAAAAACATTAATATTTAATTTTCAGGCCAAACAGGACACTTTGGCCAGCTATTATCCTGCGCTTCTGACAGTTGCTTATCTTCGGCCTGATGGGACAATTGGAAAACAAAACCAGTCTTTTTCAATTCCAATTTCAAAATCAGAAAAAAATCTTGACGTAACAGTTAATCCCCGGGTTATAAACCCTGGAAACCAGACAGACATTGTTTTTGCTGTAAAAAACCTTGGAGGCAGTTCTGTAACAAACCTTTCTTTTTCATGGACTGAAGCCAGCAATTTGCTCTTGCCTCTCGGTTCAGACAACAAAAGGTATGTTGCAATTCTTGGGCCTAATGAATCGGCAAATATTTCTTACACAGTGGCAGCAGATCCAAATATTACTCCCGGAATTTATCCTGTTGCTGTAACAATGACTTTCAATGACAGCAATGGCACAAGAACGCTTTCATCAAACGTGGGAATAATAATCGGTGGCAAAACAGATTTTGAAATCAGCGCTGAAATAAATTCCAGCAGCCAGATTTCAATCAGCATTGCAAATGTCGGTTCAAACAATGCAGGAGCAGTAGTTGTCAAGGTGTTGGACCAGAGCGGAGTAAGAGTAAGCGGAAGCAGCACTTCAATAATCGGCAACCTGAACAAGGGGGATTATACAATTGCAAATTTCCAGTTAATATCCTCTGGTCTTTCGCAGGCACAACAGGAAAACAATTCAAATAATTTTCCAGGCCAGGACACTGACGCAAACAGGTTTCAACAGGCAAGGCAGGGAAATCTGAACAGCATTGCAATAGAAATTGATTACACAGACACAACAGGCGAAAGGCAAAGTGTCCAGAAAACAATTGTTTT
>JAGVNX010000079.1 GCA_020053055.1 Candidatus Iainarchaeum sp. | reverse complement strand
TACTTCAATTTTTTCAAAAAAAGGCTTTAATTTTTCAGCAAATTTTTTTAATTGTTCAGGTGAATACGAGGCAATTTTTTGGAGCTTTTTGTCAATAAGGGGCATTTCATTGTGAAATTGCTGTAAAACAAATTTTTTGCTTCCATTCAGCCATTCCCCGATTTTCAACAAGTCTTTTTCTTCAAGAAAAGGCACAACAGTTGCCCTGAATTCATAATCAATGCCTGAGTTTTTTATTATTCCAATGCTTTCAGAAATTTTTTCCAAATCAATTTTTGTTCCGCAGACAAGAGAATACTTTTCCTTGGAAGCTTTTATGTCCATTGCGACAAAATCAACAAGCTTTTTTTCAACCAGGATTTTTAACATTTCAGGGTTTGAACCATTTGTATCAAGCTTTACCAACAGGCCTTTTGCCTTGATTTTTGCACAAAACTCCGGAAGGCCTGCATGCAATGTGGGTTCCCCGCCTGAAATGCAGGTTCCATCCAAAAAATTTTTTCTTTCCTCCAAAAAAACAAGAGCTTCTTTTTCAGAAATTTTTACGCCTGTTTCGGCATCAAAAACAAGGCTCGAATTATAACAAAAACCGCATTTGAAATTGCATTTTGGCAAAAAAAAAGTGCAGGCAACCATGCCTGGAAAATCAATCAAAGTGGTTTTCTGGATTCCCTTGAAAACAAGCGGCAAACAAACACCTAAAAACTAAAAGACATTCAAACCAAAAAAAAATTATTCTTTGCACTGTGCTAATGCTTTTACTTCGGAAAAAGTTTTCCTGTCCCTGAATTCCTCTTGTTTTCCTGCATTCCATGCCTGGACAGGCCTCAAATAGCCAACTACTCTGCTGTAGACTTCAGTTTTATTGTTGCAGACTGCCATTGTGCCTCACCTCCTTTTGCTTCATTGCCATTCAATTCAACAGGGCAATTGAAATGTGCGCCCTTGATATAACCGTGAACAGGGCAAATGCTGAAAGTCGGAGTAATAGTGTAATAAGGCAATTTGAAAGAATACGCAATTTTTTTCACTAGTTTTTTACACGCTTCTGCATCGGAAACAGCTTCTCCCAAAAAACCGTGCAAAACAGTTCCGCCAGTATATTTTACCTGCAATTCATCCTGGTGCTGCAATGCTTCAAAAATGTCATCAGTATAATTCACAGGCAATTGGGTTGAATTTGTATAATACGGCTCTTTTGAACCAGCTGTCTTGATTTCAGGATAAAGCCTTTTGTCAATCCTTGCTAACCTATAAGAAGCGCCCTCTGCAGGAGTCGCTTCCAAATTGTAAATATGCCCTGTTTCCTGCTGAAATTCCTGCAGCCTGTTTCTCATAAAATCAAGGGTTTTCAAAGCAAATTCTTTTCCCTGTTTTGTTGCAATTCCTTCGCCAAAAAAATTCAGGCAAGCTTCGTTCATTCCAAGCAAGCCAATTGTCGAAAAATGGTAATCAAGAGTTCCCAGATAACGCTTGCTCCAGGGCAACAAGCCGTTTTCAAGATTCTTGGAAACCTCTTTTCTTTTTATTTCAAGGCTTTCCTTTGCAAGATACATTAATTGTTCAAGCCTTTCAAAAAAATCTGAATCCTCCTTTGCCAAATAACCAATTTTTGGCATGTTAATTGTCACAACGCCAATGCTGCCGGTTTTGTCACCACTGCCAAACAAGCCGCCTGTCTTGCTTCTCAATTCTTTCAGATTCAATTGCAAGCGGCAACACATTGACCTAACATCACTCGGCTTCAAAGAACTGTTCACAAAATTTTGGAAATAGGGAATGCCATATTTTGCAGTCATTTCAAACAAAATATTTGCAGCATCAGAATCCCATTCAAAATTCTTTGTAATATTATACGTGGGAATTGGAAAAGTAAAAACCCTTCCATGCATATCGCCGGCAGCCATTATCTCCAAAAAAGCCTTGTTGATTTGCTGAACTGCATCCTGGTAATCGCCATAAGTTTCATTCTCCAAGTATTCCCCGCCATAAAGCACTGGATTTTCCTTCATGTCCTCAGGAACAGTCCAATCCATTGTAATATTTGTGAATGGCACCTGGTTTCCCCACCTGCTAGTGGCATTAGTCGCAAAAATAAATTCCTGCAAAGACTGCTTTATCTGCCCATAAGACAAATCGTCTTTTGCAGCCAAAGGCGCAAGATAAGTATCAAAGCTATTGAAAGCCTGTGCACCAGCCCACTCGTTCTGCAAAGTGCCCATAAAATTCACAATCTGGCCAAGGGCAGCATTAAAATGCTTTGCAGGCCTTGCAGATATTCTGCCCGGCACTCCGTTAAAACCCAATTCAAACAATTGGCCTAAAGACCATCCGGCGCAATAACCTGAAAAAACACCATTGCCCAAATCATGAATATGAAAATCGCCATTCTTGTGTGCATTGGAAATCTCCTCGGGATAAACAGTCCTCAAAGCGTATTCCGCAATAACTGCGCCGGAAATATGCGCCTGCATTCCGGAAAGGGAATAACCCGCATTGCTGTTTTCCAAAACACGCCAATCAGAACAGGAAACATAACCATCAACAATGCTGGAAATTTTTTTTAAAAAAGCGCTTGACTCCCTCAACTCAGCCCTCTTTGTCCTGTAAAGAATAAATGCCTTTGCTGTTTTTGCATGCCCGGCTTCAATAAGCTCTTTTTCAATGACATCCTGGACTTCTTCAACGCCAGGAACCCTTGTTCCAAATTTTTTTTTGAGGGAATGAATAACTTTCTCGCTTAATTGCTCGGCAATTTTCCTGTCGCTGCCGCCAACAGCCTTTGCAGCTGAAAAAATAGCTTCGGTAACCCTGTTCTTGTCAAAAGGGGTAATTGAACCATCGCGCTTCCTTACTGATTCCAAAAACTTTTGAACCATTCTCCCAACTCTCCAAAAAAAATTCAAATAGGCAAAAAAACTTAAAAAATCAAAAAAAAATTTTTTTGCAAAATAATAACAATTTAGTTATTTATAAAATCTTCTCTGGAAAAAATTGATTTTGCTTTCCAAACAAAAAAAACAAAAAAAATTTTAAAAACAAAAAAGCCATTATGTTTAAACAAAAAAAAATAAGAAAAACAAAAAAAACAATTAGTTTTTATTCAAAATCCATACGCGCTATTGTGGGGGCTTCTTGAAGAACAATTGGCACCTGCAATGGCCTGTTTCTTTTATTTCCTGCAAATGATAAGCACACGGGCAAACGATTTTTTTATCCAATTCTTTTTTCCCTGTTATCGCCCTGCACGGGCAAAAAGCCTTTCCGTGCCTTTCAAAATTCCCCGCAAGCCCTTTTACAACCGCTTCAACAATTTTCTTGTCCGGATTCAGGATTAAACCACTTGCCCTTGCATATTCTTCAGATTCCTTCAAAATTCTTTTTTCAATAGGAGCCATAAACAACCTTTATTCCAAGCCAAGGGCAGTTTTTATGCGCTGCTCATCAAAGCCGATTATTATTTCCCCGCCAATGTCAAGCACAGGAACACCTGTCTGGCCTGATTTTTTCAGCATTTCCTGGAACTTCCCCTCATCTTCTGCAACATTAACCTCATCAAATTTTATTTTTTTGCGTTTCAAAAAATCCTTTGCCATTGTGCAAAAAGGACAGGAATCGGTGGAATAAACAATGACTTTTTTCATAAACACACCTAACAAAAATATGGCTCTTGGTTAATAAAAAACCATTGTTTCAAAAAATAAAGCTAAAGTAATTTCTCAAATTCTTCTTTGCTAATGCCCAAGATTTTAATTATCTGCAGCAAAGTGCCAATTTTCAATTTTTCATGATTTGGGATTACAAGAAGCCTGCTGTCCTTGTTTCACAGCAGCTTTTTCTATAGAAACAGAATCTAATAATTGCCTTATCTCGGATTTATTCTTTTCTTCAAGATAAAGAGAAATTGCTTCCTTAACATTCTTCAATGCTTCTGCTTTTGTTTCCCCTTCTGAAATGCAGCCAGGCAAGCTTGGAACATAAACAGTAAAACCGCTTTCTTTCTGTTTCTCAAAAACTATGTCAAAATTCATAAAAAAACACCTAATTAATAATGCACAAAATTTAATAAAAACAAATGCTAAACAAAAGAATTCAATTAATTTTTATCAAATTGCACGCAGTGTCCAATTCCACAAAATGCTTTGCTTCGCCTGAAAAAGCACTGCACTGGTTTGCCGCAATATCATCAACAGCAGCGCGCGGATTATGCGCAATATCACAAGCCCAATCAGGGTTTTGCTGCATTGGATTGCCAAGGCACGGCCCGTTGCTTAAATCGGCGCCGTTGCCCAAAGCAGAATTGTTGCACAATTGCTTGCATTCCCTTAAAGCAAGCTGTTCTGCAGAATCAGAATTGCCTGTTTGCTGTGTACAGCCAAGCAAAAGAAAAAGAATTGAAAAGGAAAACAAAAAGAAAATCTTTTGAAAATTCATTTCATTTCCCCAAACATTTAATTATTCAGCTGCAGCTTCCGCCGCTTCCTGTGCCAGCCCCTGTTGTTGAAAAGCCTGTTGCCACGCCTTCCTCGGCAAGCTTTGTGTTGCAAGAATCCGGTTGGTCACTTATGCCGCAACACAACAGGTTCTTGAAGTTATCAGGAGACCTTGCATTTGCAGAATCAATTCCCTTTGCAGTTGCAAAAGCAAACTCGCTGGCACTCACTCCATTCAAAACCAATGTTGGAGAACCGCCAACAGCATACTTGGTTGCCAGGTCAAAGTCCTCCTGCGCATATTTAACCCCTTTTAAAGGGTCTGCCATGCAGGAATCAAGCCCTGTCTTGTCAACCTTTGCTTCTACAAGGCACGCATCAGTATTGCCTTCTTTAATATAACATTCAACATAAGGCCAATACAAGTCTTTCTGCTCTTCCCTAATGCAAATCTGCCTGAGATTTTCAGTTGCCTCTGCTTCACCATGCATCGAAATTACTTTTCCATTTTCAACGCTTCCAATATACCTTACAACAATATTGTTTCCCAAAAGTTTTGCAACTGGCGCAAGCACCCTTTGTGCCTGCAATCCAAACGGGCAGTTTGAAACAATAAAAGCTTCCATTTTTGCTTCAGCCAAACTTGCTTTCGTTACATCTTCACATTTCAATTCTTCTGCCGGCTGAACTGGCTGTTCAGGAACAGGCGTGTCCAATTCCAATACTTGTGATGCTACAAGCGCGTCTTTTCCATCCTTGGAAACATAAACGTTCATCGAGCCCTGCAGCACTGTTTCCTTGTAAACATCAAAAGCAACATTATACATGCCAAATTCTTCCTTAATGGAAGAAAGTTTTGCCTCTGCTCCCTGCCTTGAAAAAAAATTATCATTCAAATATTTCATTGTTTTCTCGGCAACAGCCGCAGAATTTCCTGAATCCAAAGCATTCCCGCTTGCCGTCGGCAAAGAAACAAGGCCTGCCTGTGGCACAAAAAACCCGCCTGCAAGCACTCCAATTACCAAAAAAACAGCTGCGATTGCAACAAAACCAAGAATCGGCTTTTTGCTTTCCCCTTTAACTGCAAATTTGCCATTAGACTTTAATTCATCAGTGTTTTCCAAGAAAATCCCCCGCAAATAATTTTTAATCCAAAAAAACGAATAATTACATTTGGCTAATTAAATTTGTCCAATGTAGGGTTTAAAAACATATTATTTTCATTTGCAAAAACCCTTATCCAAACAAAAAACCAAATCCCTGCCACAGTCAAAGCATTCAAAATCCCTGAAAAGCCTTTTTGCCAAAGCAATTTTTTTTGACTGCTTCAAAAAAGAAACAACAATTTTTGCACCAGGCTTTGCCACCCTCTTAATCTCGGCAAAAGCCATTTCCAAATCAGAATGATGCAAAGCAGTCAAAGAAACAATTGAATCAAAAAAATTATCCTTGAAAGGCAATTCCTCTGCCCTGGCGCAAACACGCAAAATTTTTTTGGATTTGCACTGCAAAAGCATTTCCAAAGAAGGGTCAACTGCAACAGCCCTCGCATTATCCAAAAAAACCATTGTTGAAATACAGGTTCCAGCCCCAATATCCAGCAATAAGCCATCCAAATTGATTTTGGATTTGATTAATTGCGCCTTATTCAACTGCTCTTCAGCATGCAATTCATTATAGCCAATTGCAATCTGCGAATAAAAATCCAAGCTCGTCCCCATAAAAGAACAGCATAGCAAAAAACAAAAAAAGAGAACACAATCAACTTTTCAGTTGAAGCATTTTCAACCACAGTAATATTAATCACTTGAACCGCAATTTGTTAGAGCACCCAATTTTTTGAAGAAGAATTGGTGAGCCTGCTCCACGCGCCCCTTTGGGCGCGTGCGAATTCTTAAGGCAAAAAAAGGTTGAAAAAAAATGAGTGATTTCATTGAGCCATCGGCAGGAAAAATCAGCATAGTAAAGCTAGCGCAACTGCGCTTGCTCCTGGAAAAAATCCCGCGCAAAAAAATCGAACACAACCAAACACTCTTATACATAATGGAGTCTTTTTTTTACAAATCCGAAGAAGAAATCTCCCAGGCCCTTAACCTTCCAAGCAAAAAAATTTCAAAAATCACACAAGAACTTGCAAAAAAACGCCTGATTGAAAAAAACGGCTGCTTATGCAGGCAAAAACCAATTGAAGAAATACTCTCTTTGCTTGATTAAAAGTGAAAAAAATGAGCACAAAAACAAGAATAATCCTTCTCACAATAATCCTTGCACTCCTCTTCATTGCAAGCAAAATAAAAATAGCGTAACACGTAAACAAAAACCGGCTTTTTTATACATAATACGGGTTAAAAGATTGTTTTTTATATTTCCAACGCCTTATTCTATTAAAGTGAGAAAAATTGGTTTTTGAAGTTGGAATCGGAACTAGCCAGAACTGGAATCCAGAAGAAGCAGCAAAAGAAGTAATAACACAAGCATTAAGCAAGCTAAGCAAACCCCCAACATTTATTCTGCTCTTCTCAACTATTCACCACGAAAAAAACAAAGGATTCCAAAAAATACTAGACACAATCTAC
>JAGVNX010000068.1 GCA_020053055.1 Candidatus Iainarchaeum sp. | reverse complement strand
TTTTCATTATTACAATTGTTTTTCCCAATTAAACCACTTTCAAAAAGCGCGCTTAAGGCCCTTCAAATCCGCATTCGGCGCACTTGTATGTTTTTGCTGTTTTCCTGCAATGCAAGCATCGCAGAATCCGTGTTTTTGCGCATTGCGGGCATTTGAATTCCACATAATCGCTTACTACTTCCCTGTTGCATGTAGTGCAAGTTTTCAATCAAATCACCATTAATAACAAAACTAATCAAATAATCAGATTATATTATATTTGCAATTAAACAATTCTTTACTCAGAGAGGTTTTTAAAGTTAATTCCAGGGCCTATCATCTAATGGATAGGATAAGTGGCTTCGGATTCAAAGGGAGAAACCACTCAATGGGGGTTCGAATCCCTCTGGGCCCGACTTTTCTTTTCTTGCAAGAAAAGAAAAGTTAGGGTGCCAAAAGAAAAGAACTATAAACTATTTCCAATTTTACAAAAAGCTTTCTTTTCCTTTCAGGTATTTTGTCAGGAATTCAGAGAATTCCATGTTTTTTGAGTAAAGCCCGAGCATATTTTTTTCATGCAGAATAATTTTTTTTTGCCTTATCGCCTTTTCTATGTTCTTTTTTTCTTCTGAAGCAATTTTTTCAAGGTATTCTTCCAAAAATTTTTCTGCTGAAGTGAATTCCCTTTCTGTTTCTAATGTCCATCTTCCTTTTTCAATGTGCGGCCCTGACAATGGCTTTGGGTGTGCTTTCAAGAATTTTTCACTGTGCTCTTTCATGGAAACAAGAGGGCCTGTTCTTTTCACTGCTTTTTGAAGCACCAGGCTTTCAAGTTCAAATAAGAAAACAATGCTTTTTTTTTCATCACTCCATTCTGCTGCCTGGTTAACGCCAAACCCGTGCAAGTCCAGTTGTTTTGCGATTTTGCGCCCGAGCCTTTTTATCTGGCCCCATGCAATGTCCGGCAATGTTCCTTTTGGATAAGCAATTTCAATGCCGATTAATTCTTTTTTTTTCAGGATTTGTTTTATTTTTTCAAGCGGCAGTGGCTTTGTTTTTTCTGGAAAAAAAAATTTGATTGCTGGTTTTTTCAGGAACGCATTTGCAGCTGCAACAATTCTTTCAAATTGTTCCAGTGAAAGCGCTGCTGCCACATTCCTGTTTTTGTCAACAGGGTCAATGACTATCAAATGCCCGCAAAATTTTTCCCTTGCGTTTTTTGGAGAATAATATTTTTCCAGGTCAATTGCTGTTTCCGAGCCCCATTTTGAAATTGCTTTGATTGCCCCTTTGAAGCTTTTGTATTTCAAAATTAATAATTCGACAACATAGCCCGGGACAGAGCATGTTTTTATTTCGGCGCCATAACACCCAATGCCTTTTAAGAACTGCCGCAAAAGCCTTGTTTCGTTGCATAATTTTTTTGAAAGCCGTTTTTTCAAGTAACGGTTATGAAAAATGCTCCTGTCAACACTGCTTTGTTTCTGCGAAGCATTCTTTATTTTGTAGCTTGGGACAATTTCAACTTCAAAGCCGTTAATCACTCCGCGAATATAAGGGTGTTCGGAATAGGCTTTTTCCCATTTGTGCCCATTGAAGACTGCTTTGCCTATGCGCAGGCCTTCTTTTTCAAATTCGCGCCTGCCAAGGGTTTTTGGGAATAAAACAAAAATATCCAAATCCCTGTCGTCTTTCAGATGCGTGTCTCTTGCGCTGCTTCCTGCCCAGGCAACATCAATGTGTTTTCCTTCCATTGCCTTTATTGTGCGGATTATTCTTGCAACTAATTTTTTTTCAGCTTTTTTTTCTTGTTCTGAAGGAACAATCTTTTCAAGCACTTGTTTCAAAACAGGCTTCATTTCAACCAAAAGACTAATGAAAAAACTAATTTATATAGGTTATTCCAATTATTACTATTGCAGTTTTGGCAGGGATTTTGCTTGGCTGAAAAAATACCAAAAAAATTGTTTGGAAAAAGGCTTGACGCTTACGGCAACATTGAGATTTACGAGGATTTTCCGTTTAACAGTTACCTTGTTTCTGAGCCCGAGCTTGCGCCGAAGGAAAAAATAATTGCAGATGCCTTAATCCAATTGCTGTTGAGGAAATCGTCTTTCAAGGATTTGGAAACCGCTTTGGGAAAAAATTCTTTTTTGGTTGAAGACATAAGGCAGAAGCTTGTCCAGCCAATTGATGCAGAGGAAATGATTTTGAGGTTCCCAAGCAGTGAAAGTGCAGTTTCCATTAAAGAAGCCCTGTTTGAAATTGCAAAAAAAAATAATTCAGAAAACCCGGAATTGTTTTCCCTGGCAGTGCTGGACGAAACAATAGGCTTCAAAAGCATTTCTTCGCTGATGAGAGACCATAATCTTGAAGAAATCCTGGTTAATGGTTTCGACAGGGCAATTTTTGTTTTTCACAGGAAATTCGGTTTTTGCCAGACAAACATTGTTGCAAAAGAATCCGGTTTCCTGAAAGCGCTTATTGAAAAAATTGCTGCCACTGCAAACAGGCAATTGACAGAACAGTGCCCTTTGCTTGATGCAAAACTTCCTGACGGCAGCAGGGCAAACGCCACATTGCAGTATGTAACGCCTTTGGGCCATTCCCTTACAATAAGAAAATTTAACCAGGTTCCCTTGTCAATTATAGACTTGGTTAATAACAAAACAATTTCAAATGAAGTGGCTGCTTTTCTCTGGCTAATGGTTGAAGGCATGAATATTGAGCCAAAAAACATTATAATTACTGGCGGCACAGGAAGCGGAAAAACAACCTTGCTTAATGTTTTGGGTTTTTTCATAAGGGCCCGTGAAAGAATAATTTCAATAGAAGACACGTTGGAAATAGATTTGGCTGGAAGGGAAAACTGGGTTCAAATGGAAGCAAGGCCAAAGTTCAGGGACATAGATGAAATTACAATGGATGACTTGCTGAAAAATTCTTTGAGAATGCGCCCTGACAGGCTTATTGTGGGCGAAGTCAGGGGCGAAGAAGCCCAGACATTGTTTGTTGCAATGGACACTGGGCACGATGGAATCATGGGCACGCTTCACAGCAACAGTGCAAGGGAAATGCTGTTAAGGCTGAAAAGCCCTCCGATGTCTGTTCCCGAGCAGATATTGCCATTGCTTGATTTTGTTGTTGTAATGCAAAGGAATTACAATGACAAAACAGGCGTTACAAGAAGCATAAAGCAGATTGCAGAAGTTTCAAGAATGGATGACAAGATTTTGCTTGCCGATGTTTTTGAGTTAAATGACAAAACAGGCCTGCTTGAAAGAACAGACATTCCAAGCCATGTTTTTGAAACCCTTGCACAAAAAGCAGGCATTACAAAAAACGAGTTGAAAAGAGAGCTTCTCATAAGGCAGAAAATCCTTGATTGGATGCAAATCGAAAAAATCCATTCAAACAAGGAAGTAAGCGAAATAATCCAGGCATATTATTATGACCCGGAAACAATTCTGAGAAAAGTAAGCACTTCCCTTTGATTGTTTTATCCACTAAATTTTATTGAAAAAACTTTTTTGTAAACCTGTCCCTTTGAAGCCGGGATTGATTGCATCAAATCAAAGCTATTCGCACATATTTTTTCAAAGAACTTTTTTGCATGTAGTTTTTCAACAACTGCATCAAACTCTTTTTTTTCCGCGCTTTTGTTCCTTGCAAGCGTAACATGTGCATGAAACTCCTCATTTGGCATTTCGATTGCCTCGCACAATTTTTTTGCAAGCAAATTAAATTCTTCTGTTCCTTTTCCAGTGCCAAGCCATAGGACTCTTCCCCTGAAATGGCCGATTTCATTCAGTTCTGCTTCAAATTTTTTGAAATTTTTTAGGGTTTGCGCTTTTTTTTCAAGTTCAACAATTTTTTCTTTTGGAAAATAGCCGAGAAAAGCAATGGTAATGTGCAGGTTTTCCCTGCGTGTTTTTCCAAAGCTTTTCTGCGGAATTGTTTCAACAAGTTCTGCAAAAATCCTGTTTTTTGTTTCTTCAGGAATATTTACAGCGAAGAATAATCTTGCATTTTCTGCCATTTCAAGATTTGGATTATTTTTATATTATAAAGCTATCGGCAGGAGAAGTATTGCCTGTTTTGTTGCGGGCGATTGTCGAATTTGGGAATATATTTTTATACGCCTGCAAGCATTTGTTATACTGTCAAACAGGCATCAAAATATGAAAGGAAGTTTTTTGGTTAAGTCAAAGGAAGAGGATGTTATTACTGACAAAGGCGTTAGGGCATTTATTATGGAACGCCTGCTGAATTCGCCTTTTCAAAAAGCCAGTGTTTCAAATATTGACAATAAAACTGTTGAAATTAAGTTGGAAGGAGACGAGAAACAGATAAAAGAATTCATGCAAAATTTACAGAAAGCCCTTGTTGCGGAGTTTGGCAATCCAACAATTTCTTTTACCCCTTTTGAGGAAAATCAGGCATTGGAAATTCCAAAGCTGATGCGGTCAAGCCAAGCATTAATGGTTGGGCAACTGCAAAAAGGAGTAAATGTCCAATTGGATATTTTGGGTGCATTAAAACAAATGTCAGGCGAATTAAAAGGAATGTCTAAAGAATTGAAAGCAATGCCGAGAGAAATTGGAAAAGTTTTAGGCAGGCAACAGTAAGCGTTTCTTCATTTCAGCACTTTTTTGAGTTCTTTTTCAAGCCGTTTTATTGCCTTGCCATTTTTCTTTATTTTTGCATTTGCTTTTTTAACCAAAAATGCCAAAAATTTTTTTTCAACAAGAATTTTTCCTTTGCTTTTTACAGGCACAGAGATTCTTTGCGTGCCTTCTATTTCAAATAAGAATTTTCCCTGTTTTGCGGTTATTATGCCGCCTCTTTTTACTCCGGCTTTTTTTATTGCCATTAGGGCAATATTTGCATGTTCAAGGTTGTCTGTTCCGAGGTGTAAAATGAGCGGTTCCATTTTGAACCAGAGTTCTCCTGAAACATTTTCCTGCAAGGCATTCCAAACCTCTTCAAGTTTCACTGGCCTGTGCCATTTTCTGTGAAAATTGGAACCAAGTTTTTTTTCGTCTTTTTGGAGTTCAAGCAGCAAAATCCTGCCTGAGCAGCAGCTTGAAGTGAAAAAATTTTTGGTTTTTGATACAAAATTGCATAAAGGGATAAATGCTTTGTCTGCTTTTTTTTCTTTCACTGCCTTGTTGAACGTTTCAAAATGCCTTTTTTTTGTCATTGCAAACCGGATTTCTTCGGAATTCATTGCGGCACCTTTATTCTGTCAAATTTTATTTCATTATTTTTTTCATTTATCCCCAAAAGCAATGCATTTCCATCTTTTACAGCGCCTGCATTTATGCAGATTGTTTTTCCAATTTTTTCTTCCCCGATTCCTTCGTGGCAATGCCCGCACAGATTCACAATCGGGGAGAATTCCTCAATTATTTTTCTGACTGCTTCAGAGCCGATGTGGCTGCCGTTTTGCAGCAAATCAATTTTTGTGTTTATTGGCGGCAAATGAGTGCATAAAACAATGTTTTTTTCGCCTTTGCACAATTTTTTTAATTCCGCATAAATTTTTTTTTCCGAAAAATTGGTTTCTCCCGCGTTCCCTGTTTTACCGCCTCCAAAGCCGATGAATGCAAAGCCTGAAACCAACTTCTTTTTTGCGTGCAGAGAAATTCCTTTTTGCTCAAATGTTTCAAGCACTTCTTTTGTATCGACATTGCCAGGCAAGGCGAAGATTTTTGGAAAACCAATTGTTTCAATTATTTTGTTAATGTCGCTTATGCCGCCATAATGCGTGTTGTCGCCAAGCAAGACAATCAAATCAATGTTTTTGGCAAGCTTTAACGTTTTTTCAAGCATTTTTAAGTCAGAATGAATGTCGGCAAAAACAGCAATTTTCACGCTAATCCCCTTTGTTATCGCATGTTTGATGAATAATGCTTTTTTAAATTGCAATAATAACCTTTTTAATAATTTATTTTAATAATTAATCCATTGAAACACATTTTTAGTTGTTAAAGAGGGGTGTTGTTTTGTTAAAAAATTTGTTTGTAAAAACTTTTTTTCTCGCGTTGGCTGTTCTTTTGATTGCCAATGCAGCCAGTGCAGCTATTAGCGTTATTTTGCCTGTTGATGTGAAGCTTGACAACAAGGCGGAATTTGAATTGGGCAATGTGGCAGCTGGAGAAACATTCGGCGTTGTAGTCCAAAAAAAATCCGGAAACGGCTTTGACTGGGATTCTCTGAATGCAAATATTCCGAACAGCTGGAATGTTAATTACAGGTTAAGCGACAAAACCCTTATTGCGGACATTTCAATTCCTGCGAATGCCCCTGAAGCAACTTCTGTTTTGACTTTTACGCTTTCTTCTTCAGAAAGGCCATTGACTAGTGAATCTTTCAAGGGAATAGTTAATGTTAGAAAAAACCTTTTGACTGTAACAATGGACAATTTGAAACAGTCTGTTATTGGCGGAAATCAGGTTTTCTACAGGTTTGTCGCAAGCAATGATTCAATTGCAGAGCACAGGATTGCAATCGAATCGTCTTTGCCGGATTATTGGTTTGAGCCAAGGGAAATTATTTTGCAGCCAAAGCAAAAACAGGAATTGGCTCTTCCCTTAAAACCAAGGGCTGATGGCACGCGCAATTTTTCTTTTTTTGTGAAATCAAGGCAAAATGATTTTTCAAGGGTTTTTAACGCAGAATTGAGTGTTGCCCAGACAATACAGGGAAAATTTTCGGCTTCGGCTTACGCATTCCCGTTTTTTTCTTTGTCCAACTTTGCCTTTTACCTTTTTAATTCTCTTTGGGTAACGCCTTTTCCATAGACATTTTCTTAAATAATTGCAATTTCGCAGAGCAGAACGCATTGCTTTTTTTTCTTAATTATAAGTGGTTTTTTTGGATAAGCTGGAAGAGTTTTCAAGGCAAATAATAGCGCTGGTTGAAGAAGGCAAAATAAAAAACAAGTTCGAGCTTAACAAAAAAAAACTTGTTTTGTGCAAAAAATTTTTTTTTAAGCAGGTTCCTTCAAATCCGGACATTCTGGCTTTTGCAAAAAACCCAAGTGCAAATTCAAGGCGCATTTTGGGAATAAAGCCTGTGAGGACTCTTTCCGGAATTGCAGTAATTGCATTAATGCCTTCTCCTTCCAAATGCCCGGGAAAATGTGTTTATTGCCCAAATTCTTTGATAAAAGAAAAAACCCCCAAAAGTTATACCGGAAAAGAACCTGCAACCATGCGCGCAGTAATGGCAAATTTCAGCGCAAAAAAACAGATTCTTGCAAGGCTAAAATCATTAAAAGAAACCGGGCATAATACTGGCAAGATTGAATTGGTAATAATGGGCGGAACTTTTCCCGCTGCTTCTCTTGCAAGGCAAAAAAAATTTGTTTTGGAATGCTTGAACACGGTTTCCGGAAAAAAAACCTGTTCGCTTGAAAAAGCAAGGCTTTTTGCAGAAAAATCCGAAAAACGCATTGTGGGAATGGCTTTTGAAACAAGGCCAGATGTTTGCGGCAAAAAAGAAATAAACAGAATGCTTTCTTTCGGCACTACGCGTGTTGAGCTTGGAGTGCAAAATGTTTTTGATGACATTTACAAGAAAATACGCCGCGGGCATTCTGTTTCAGATGTTATTCGGGCAACCAGCCTGCTAAAGGATTCTTCATTCAAAATAACTTATCATTTCATGCCAGGCCTGCCCGGCAGTTCTTTCAAGAGGGATTTGCTTGGAATAAAAAAAATTTTTTTGGAACAGGAGTTCAGGCCTGATTCTTTGAAAATTTATCCCTGCTTGGTAATTGAAGGCACTGAGCTTTTTGAACAATGGAAAAAAGGCTTGTTTGAACCAATTTCCACGGAAACTGCTGTCAGGCTTGTTTCAAAAATAAAAGAACTTGTTCCTTCATGGGCCCGAATAATGCGGGTTCAAAGGGATATTCCGCACACTCTTGTAAAAGCAGGTGTCCAAAAAACAAATCTGAGGCAAATTGTGGCAGAGCATATGCGCAGAACAGGAAGAAAATGCAGTTGCATTCGCTGCAGGGAAGCCGGTTTGCTTTCTCAAAAAAATGAGGCTGGGTTTGGCTTGGAAAAAGCAAAAATTTTTGTCGAATCGTATGATGCAAGCAATGGAAAAGAGTTTTTCATTTCTTTTGAAAATCCTGCGAAAAGCATTTTGTATGGTTTCACGCGGTTAAGGATTCCGTCAGAGCCATTCAGGAAAGAAATCACTTTGGAAACTGCTTTGATTCGCGAGTTAAGGGTTTTTGGGGAATCATTGCCATTGGATTTTTCTTCGCCTTTTGCTTTTCAGCACAGGGGCATTGGAAAAATGCTTTTGCAAAAAGCAGAAGAAATTGCAATTGAAAAATTTGATTCAAAAAAGCTCCTTGTAATTTCAGGCTTGGGAGCAAAGCCTTATTATTTTTCACTTGGCTTTGAAAGCAATGGGCCTTATGTTTCAAAAAACATAGTTTTAAAGGAATCAGAGCAGAATTGTTGATATGCACAATAAAGGTTCTTGGAAGGGCAGTCGCCCAAGGCGAAGAATCTTTGCCAGAAGGGCTCTTAAATGGACAGATAGAGCGCAAACAGTTATGGCTTTGCGTGCAGGCATGCCTAGCAACACAGTAAGCAGTATAAACAAAGGGCTTGCTCTTCGCACTCGTGAAAGAACAGAAGAAATTAGCAGAGATGAAATATTAAAAAAACAGGCTGCCAGGCAAAAGCCAAAAATCAATTTTTTTTCTGAAAAAGAAAAGCTGGCTCTTTTGGAAGAGCATAAAGGGGGTTTAATACGGGTTGCCCGCAAATGGTGGTCGAATCGTTTTGTAAGGGCTGAGGCGGGAGATTTTGACACTCTTTTGAATGAAATAAGGTCTTATGCTTTTGAAAAATTGGATGAATATGACCCGGCTGCTTTAGGAAAAGACGGGAAGCCGACAAAGATAATTACTTGGTTAATGGAAAGCGCAAAATTTTGTTGTTTGTCAATGCACAGCAAAGCCAAGCGCAGATTGAAGAGGCAAGTGCTGGCAAGGATTGACTAGTGTTTTTAATGGGCGTGGTTCTGGATTGCAGGGCAAAAATAATTAAGTACTTTGCCCTTATTTTAATGCATGCCTGCACAGGATGAATGGATTGTTTTTTTGGAGTCGAGCCCTGTTTATTGGAAGCTTTCGCAATCCAAAATAATGGTTAATGTTTTGCAGCAGTTTGCCAAGGAAGCGCTTACTATGGAGGCCATTTATTTTAAGTATCCAAAAATTCCTTTGTCAGACCTTGAGGAAATTCTTAATACTTTTGTTTCCGCAAGGCTTGTTGTGAAGCGCATGATTGCAGGCACAATTATTTTTGCTTTAACCCCTGAAGGAAAAAAATTTTTGGAATTATATAAAAAAGCCGAAAAATCCTTTACAATCAAATAAGCTTTTTTTTAATGGATTTCTAATCAACAGGCTTATTTCCGAAGAAGAGTGGAACAAGGTTATTCTGATTTCAAATGAATGGAGCCAACAAAATTTTTCAGCTGCAAAGCCAGTTGAATGGGCTCTTGTTAACAATCGTTCTGGTTTTGAATTATTGAAAAATGCAATAATGGAAAAGCTTCCCGAAGACGAAATTTGTGTTTCACTTGTTTCGGGCACAGTGGAAAAGAGCATATGGCAGTGCTTGCGGCCTTAAAAGAGGCAAAAAAAGATTATAAGCTGGTAATTCTCACTGGGCAAGGAACAAAATACTATTAAAGCATTCGTTGCCTTGCAAATTGTGTTTTGCTTCGCTCACATTAAAAAACTTAATTCCTTTTCTATTCTATTTGATTTTCTATGTTTGAATTAGTTTTATTAGCAATTATAATTGTCCTTGTAATTATTCTTATTTTCCTAATTTATAAAATTCAAGGCCTTCAGGCTTCTTTTTCAAATTTGCAGTTCAAAAAAGGCAGCCAGTCAGTAAAATATGGAAAGCTTACTGAACAATGGATTCCGTTTTCTGAAAAATTCCCGTTTCCAAGCCAAAATTTTCGTTTCTTGGGAAATCCAATTGACGGCCTTGCCTTTAATGATGACAAAATTGTTTTTTGTGAATTCAAAACAAATACTGCTGGCTTGAGCGAAAAGCAAAAGCGCATCAAAGAATTAGTGGAAAACAAAAAAGTGGAATGGCTGGAATTAAGAATAGAATGAATTACTCATAGGTTCTTTTTGTTTCTCCCCTGTTATAGTTTTCCCAAGCCATTTTTTCAAGTTTTTCGCCAAAAGGCGTAGGATATTTTCCGTTAATGCATGCCATGCACAAATCTTTTTCAGGCAAGCCTATTCCTGCAACCAATCCTTCAATGTTTTGGTATGCCAAAGAGTCAGCGCCAATGTGCTGCCTGATTTTTTCAAGTTCCTGTTCGGAAAGTTTCACTTGCACTGTTTCCAAAGAGCCTTTTTTTGGAGCTGCAACGAATTCGCCAAAAGTGCTCATGTCAATTCCGTAAAAACACGGAAACCTGATTGGGGGGCAGCTAACCCTTACATGCACTTCTTTTGCTTTCCCGATTTCTTTGATGTATTTTACAATTGCTTTTGTTGTAGTCCCTCTTACAATGCTGTCTTCCACTAAAATGACTTTTTTGCCTTTCACGACTTTTTTGTTTATGCTGTATTTTTCCTTTGCTTTTTCAAGCCTGTTGTTTCCTTCTATGAAGGTTCTTCCAATATACCTGTTTCTGATTATGCCTTCCCTGCTTGGGGCTCCCAAAAAAAAAGCCAGTGCATCTGCACAGGGCTTTGCAGTGTCAGGGACAGGCACAACAATATGATCTTCGGAAATTTTTTCTGTTTCAATTTTTGCCAGTTCTTCTCCCAAAGCATAACGCGCATTGTAAACATTAATTCCTTCTATTTCAGAGGCAATGTTTGCAAAATAAACCCATTCAAACATGCAATGGGCTTTTCTCTGGCTTTTGCAGAACCATTTTTTTTCAATGCTGCTTTCGTGAATCTCAATCAGGGCACCCGGTTTTACTGATTCAAATTTTTCGATTCCAATGCTTTCCAGCGAAGCGCTTTCGCTTGCAGCTGCAATAACACCGTCTTTTTCCCCGATAACAAGCGGCTTGAATCCAAAAGAATCCCTTGCAACAACTGTTTTTCCTTCTGCATTGATAAAAGCAATGCTGTATGCCCCGTCAAGGCTCGGGTTTAAGCCTGAAAAAACGTCAACTATTTTTGGCCGTAAATCGCCTTTGCAGCCTCTTGCAAGGTAATGCATTATCAATTCAGTATCATTGTCAAGAATAAAATGGTATTGCTGTTTTTCCAGTTCTTTTTTTAATTCTGAAAAATTTGCAATATTCCCGTTGAAGCAAAAACTGAACCATTTCCATTTTTTTCCGTGCTTTCTTTCAAAGGGCTGTGCAAAAGCCCTTTTGCTTCCCCCAAAAGTAGAATACCTTAAATGCCCGATTCCCCGTGAACCAAAAAATTTTTTCATTATGCCATTGAAGCCAGTTGGGTTTTGCACCCTGAAAACTTCGTTGACAAGCCCGATTTCCTTAAAAGTGTTCAGCAACATTTTTTTTGAACTGTTAAAAGTTGTAATTCCCGCGCTTAACTGGCCCCTGTTTTGCTCCTGCAAAAGCATTTTGTATAAATAATGTGCCGCGTTTTCTTTTTCAGGCGCGCTGACAGCGGCGATTCCGCATTCTTCCTTGGCTTCGCTCATTTTCAAC
>JAGVNX010000053.1 GCA_020053055.1 Candidatus Iainarchaeum sp. | reverse complement strand
TTTGCCTTCTAATTTTTGCAGTTCTCCAACTTGCTATGCTTCTTTTGGAGTTTTCATTACTACTGCAAATATTCTTTCAAGTGCTTTTTTTTCCTCTATCAGTTGTTTTTCTGGAGGCAACTTTAAAGCTGCAATTCTTTCCCGCTCTGCCCTGAATGTTTTTTCTGCTTTAAGCCAGATTGGTTCAACAGATGTTTCTAATTCACCAAGCATTTCAACAAAAACTTTTTGAGGGTTTTTTCCCAATGCTTTGCACACTTCCACGAATGTTTTGCTCATAAGCGGCATTCCCAAAAGCTTTGCTTTGTGTTCCCGCGGTATTTCGGGATATGGATTTTCTACTCGGCGATATGGGTTTGTTGCCATTTCTCTTGACATTTTCCTTCGGGCTACAGTGTGTGCAGTTGTAATTTTTGGCGTGTTTGTAGCTGGGGTTTGCGTTGGCTTTTTCCAAAAGCTTTTAATTCCGCTAAAAAACCGTCTAAATGCCATTTAATCACTTTTCAGTTCGGAAATTGTTTCGTCCAATGCTTTTTCAATGGAATATTTTGGAATCCAACCTATTAAATTTATTTTGCCAGTGTCATAATTTCTTTCGTGCAGGAACCTGTTTATGTATGCGGGTTCCAGAATGTTTCTTTCTTTTGTTTTTTTTAATAATTGCAGGCAGGCAATTGTTTTTGCAATTCCTGCTGGAATTGTTTTTATTTCTCCGCTAATGCCTAGTTTTTCCCTTATTTTTTGGCACAGTTCTTTTATTGTTGGTTTTTCTTTTCCGGCTGCAATGAAAATTTCGCCAAAGCAATTGGCATTGTTTGCAGCAAAAACCAGTGCAGAAACAAGGTCTTTTACGTAAATTGTCTGGAAAATTGTTTTTCCGCTTCCCGGAATTGGAAATTTTTTTTCAATCATTCCAATAATTTTTTTCCAGTCTTTGTTCGGGCCTAGAACCATTGCAGACCTTATTATGGTAACGTGCATTATTTCCTGCAAATCAAGGGCAAGTTTTTCTGCTTCTGCCTTGCTTTTTTCATAGCGTGTTTCAGGCAGAATTTTGGATTGTTCGTTAATAATTCCTTTTGCTTTTGCGTGCACTCCGACAGTGCTTAAAAAAACGAATTGTTTGACTCGGGCTTTTGCGCTTGCTTCCGCAATATTTTTTGTCCCTTCAACATTTGCTTTGAAAATTTCTTTTGATTTTTCGTCAAGCACTGCAGCCAGGTGGAAAACAATATCAGAGCCTTTTGCGGCTTCTTCGCATTGTTTTTCGTCAAGCAGGTTGTTGCCCAGCGCAAGGTCAAATTCTTTTACGTCAAAGCCTTTTTGCAGCAATTCTTTTGCAAGGGCGCTGCCCACAAAACCCCTGCTTCCCGTTACTAAAACTCGCATTAAAACATATTGGAAATTAGGCTTAATATTTGTAATGGTCAAGAAATTAGTTTATGCCTGAAAAAGAATTCCTTGAAATTGATGCTTCACACGGCGGGCAAGTTTTGCGTTCTTCCCTTGCCTTGTCTGTTTTACTTGAAAAGCCAGTCCATATTTTTAATGTGCGCGCTGAAAGGGAAAAACCCGGCTTGAAAGCACAGCATCTTGCAGCTGTTAATGCGATTGCCGCCCTTTCAAAAGCACGGGTTAAAGGAAATTTTTTGCAGAGCAGCGAGATTTTTTTTTCTCCAAACCAGATTGTTCGGGAAAAATTCAATGTGAACATCGGTACAGCTGGCGCAATTTCCCTATTTTTGCAGCAATTATTGCCAGTTGCCTTGAAAGCAGATTTGGATTTTCATGTTATTGGCGGAACTGATGTTGCTTTTGCGCCGAGCATTTGTTTTTTGCAGAAAGCCCTGTTTCCAAAGCTGAAAACAATGGGCGCAAGGCTTGAAGCAAGGGTTTTTGCACAGGGTTTTTTTCCAAAAGGCCTTGGAAGGGTTTTTTTCAAATCTTCTCCGGCAAAGCTTCCTCTAAAGCCGATTGTGCTTGGCAAGGCTGAAAAATTTGCAAATTTTGAGTGTTTTTCCTCTTCTTCCGGATTGCCGCCTGAAGTTTCTTCCAGGCAGGCAAAATCCGCAAAAAAGATTTTGCTTGAAAAATTTTTGGAATCGGATTGGATTGAACATTTGTTTTCCTCGCCTGCTAGAAAAGAGACAATTGGCTCTTCAATTGATGTTTTTGCTGTTTTTGAAAACACTGTTTTGGGCGCAAACGCTTTGGGGGAAAAAGGCAAGCAGTCAGAATTTGTTGGCGAAGAAGCAGCAAAAAATCTTTTGCAGGAACTCGAACCAGGCAATGCAATTGACTCGCACTGTGCAGACCAATTGCTTGTTTTTATGGCTCTTGCAAAAGGCAAATCGGAAATAAATGTTTCAAAATTCACGCAGCACTGCAAAACCAATATTGAAACAATTGAAAAATTCTTGCAATGCAAATTTGAAGTGCAGAGAGAATTAAACCAGCCCGCAACAATCAGCGTTGAAGGAATCGCTTTCAAATAAACAAAAGCCCGGTTATTTCCGGCAATGCCAATACTATTATTATTGCAATGAAAACAAACGGTGCAAACGGCGGCAGGTTTCTGTAAACCAAAATTTCTTTGATGCCTGCGTTTTCCAGCTTGTTTTTTTCTTTTTCCCCAAGAATCCCTTTTGTTTTTAATTCAAGCGCGTTTCTTGTTTTTTCGTCAAGGAATTCTGCTGCAATAACCTCGTCTTCTTCCAGTTCTAAAAGATTTATTTTTTTTAAAAAAAAGTTTTTTCTGATTCCTTTTTCAAGCGCCAAGAAAACCAGGCCGCATGCAAATCCTGTTCCCAGAAAAACAATTGTTCCTTGCTGGAGAATGCCAAGCCTTGCCAATAGGAAAAAATATGCAAAAAATATTATTCCAAAAAAAAGGCTTTTTCTTATTCCCTGCCGGTTTTCGCCCCAGTTTATTCCTTTTCGCGCGTATTTTGCAGTAAAAAAAATTGAATAAAAAATCACTGCCAGCATTGCCGATACAAACAATGTGCTTAGCACAAAAATTTTTTCTGCAAAAAAAGGCATTAGGAAAGCAATGCCGCTGAATAATTTTACATCCCCGCCCCCGATTTTTCCGAAATAATAAACAGCATACCCAATTCCAAAAACAATTGCCCCCATTGCTAATCCTGCCCAGTTGAATTCAACGAGGTTGAAAATTATTCCAAGGGCAATCATTGAACAAGTTATTTTGTCTGAAATAATCCCTGTTTTTGCATCCTGCACTCCGCCTAAAAAGCTTCCAACAAGCAAAACAATAATTCTTAACAAAAACAAGTCCATAATTTTTGCCGCCTATTTTCATTTTGCTTCGGAAATTTTTTGAATTGCAGTTTGAGCAGTTCTTATTGCCCCGCGCCAATTTTTACGCAAATAATCTGGTGTTTTTTCCAAACCCATCCGCGCAAAGCTTTCGTATTCCCTTATTGCGGGAAGTGCTTCACCTGCCCCTAATTTTGCCAATATTGTAATTGCACGGATACAAGATTCCCCCGGACTCATAAAACCATATTTCCTCTCTCTTGTTTGGTCTTCTTTTAATATGCCTGTTAAAGCAGAAATTGCCTTTCTTGCTCCGGGGTATTGAAGCATTCTTTTTTCAAATAATTCAAGCGCAATATTCCCAGTCGGGTATACCCTGAACCAGGATATTACCAAATCAATGGATTTTTCAGGGCCAAGATAGTTCACTAATTCCCTTAAGCACTCGCCCCTTGTCCAAGCCGATTTTTCAGTTGCTAATATTTTCCTTAAGCTTGTTTCAATTTCAGGAATTCTTTGCCCATTTTTTAACAATCCTTTTGCTGCTGCCAAAGCAACCTCGTTGTCATTGTTTTCCAATAAAACCTTTAATGCAGGAATTGCGCGCCTATCACGCAGATTTGCCAATTCTTGGGTGTATAACAACTTGTAATTAATTTCACCAAGAGTTGCAGGTTTATCCAACATCAAAGCATGGAACACTGCGGAGCCTTTAGTGCTTGTTAAAGCCAGTTCTATTAATTGGTTAATGTTTCTTCTTCTGTTAGCACCAATAATTCTCATTTGTTCTGCAATTGCATCATAAACCCACTGCCCTTTTGATGTGATGCCCCCGCAGTCATGTGCCTCTACTCCATATTTAAAAACATTATTTGCAAGATAGCCCCCAATGTGTTCTGCCAGCATATCAATTTCCCTTTGGCATTCTTTTGCTGCAAAACCTTGTTCCCTAACTGTTCTTGGCATTTTTGCTTTTTTTAAATCCAACAAAATTAGCTCCCCCCTTCTCGTTATTGCCCAGTTCCCCAAGTGAGGGTGGCCATGAATTATTCCAAGAGAATGCATCCTTACAATTGTCCTGACCATTTGTTTACAGTATTCATCTGGATTTTTTAGAAAAAGCCTTTTGCCTTTTGGACTGATTATTCCAAATCCTTCTCTCTGAAATAAGCCAGTTCCGTTTTTCAGGTTTTCTATTGGAGTTTCAACCCGGATTCCGTTAGCTGTTAAAATAGAAGCAATTCTTTGCATTTCTGGATTGTAAGGCTTGATGTAAAAATGGGATTTGTCAGCATATGCCCTTAAAGCACCAAATTTTTGTTCTGCTGAAAGCCCTTTTGGAAGCCTTGTTCCATTCCTCACAAATGCTTTTGTTGCAATTTTTCTTGGGGCATAACGAGGCCTTGCCAGTTCTTTTCCTCCTCTGCCCAGTGTTCTTATGCTTATTTGTTTTGGAACAAAAATTTTTCCCAATGCTCTTCGTCTTCTTTGCATTTTTTTCATCTCATTCAAATTTTTTTTTGCTTAATCCCAAAACAAGCGCCTGCGAATTGTTGTTTTCCCATTTTTTTCAGTTTTCCATTTAACAAAAATTTTTTTTCCTTGGCGCCTGACAATTCCACTGACTGACAAGGCAAATTGGTTTGCATTGTCCAAAGCCCGTTCCCTTAGCCTTCTTCGCGCTTCTTTTACCATGCCAATGGCTTTTCCTGAGTTTGGCCCCCGCGTGTATTTTCTTGCTTTTGCCGGAGGCATTTTTTTCACCTTATTTTAAATTTTTGCTTTTTTTTTGGGCCAAAGCCCTGCAATAATTTTCCAAAGTCAAGTTTTCCGCTTTTCTGCATTTTTTCAAGCTTTGCTTCATCCAGGCCCTTGAATTTTTTGAAGACTTTTTGCATTTGCTTGAATTGTTTTAAAAGTTCTCTTACCTGGCTTTCTGGTTTGCCAGAGCCTTTTGCGATTCTTTCAATCCTGTTCCTGTTTAAAATATCAGGATTTATTTTTTCCTGTTTTGTCATTGAATCCATTATTATTTTGAAAGAATCAAGCTTTTCCTCTGTTGTTTCCAGGATTTCTTTTGGAACCTGCATTTTCATGCCCAGCATTTCAGCGATTTTGCCTATTGAACCCATTTTTTTTGTTGCCTTTAATTGCTGGTAAAAAGTTTCCAAATTGAATTCTCCCTGCAAAATTTCTTCCGGGCTTAATTCCTGTTCCCCTGAAAGTTCTTTTGCTTTTTCCAGCAAGCCCTGCAAATCCCCGTAGCCCATTACCCTGCTCAAAAACCTTTGGGCATCAAATTCTTCCAAATCATCGGCTTTTTCTCCGGTTCCAATAAAAACCACTGGGCATTTTGCGACATTGCACGCGCTTAAAGCGCCTCCTCCTTTTGCGCTTCCATCCATTCTTGTAATAATTACCCCGTTAACTCCGGCTGCTTCATGAAAAGCAATTGCCTGTTTTTTTGCAAGCTGTCCCACATCAGCGCCAATCACGAGCCATTTGCAATCAGGTTTTAAGGCATCGTTAATTGCCTTTATTTCTTTGACAAGTTCTGTGTTGAAAGCGTCTCTTCCTGCAGAATCAACAATTACCAAATCAAATCCATTAAATTCCTGCAATCCTTCCCGCACAACAAAATCTGCTCTTTTTTCTTTTGGATTTCCATAAAAGGGAATTTTTATTTTTTCAGCAATTTGCTGCAATTGTTCAAAAGCAGCTGGCCTGTAAGTGTCAGCGCAAATTAATCCTGTTCTCAAGCCTCTTTTTGAATAATATTTTGCCAGTTTTCCGCAACTAGTGCTCTTTCCATTTCCATAAAGGCCTACAAGCAAAATTTTTTTTGGTTTTTCCGGGGCTTTTAAATTTTCCCCGCCAATCAGTTCAACAAGCAAATCGTAAGTGATTTTTAAAACGTGCTCCCTGCGCGTCAATCCTTTTGGAAGCTCTTTGAATG
>JAGVNX010000071.1 GCA_020053055.1 Candidatus Iainarchaeum sp. | reverse complement strand
TGTGAATGCTTTTGGTTCTCCTGCTGAGGCTGCTCATGCTTTGACTGCTTTTCGTTCTGTTGATGATGCTATTCATTTTTTGAAGGCTTTTGGTTCTGTTAAAAAGGCTGTTCATTTTTTGAAAGCTTTTCCTTCGGCTGAAATGGCTGTTCGTTATGTGAATGCTCTTGGTTCTTCTAAGGATAATGTTCGTGCTAATGTTCGTGCTTTGTATGCTTCTCGTTCTACTTTTCCTGAACTTTCAGATGCTCAAGCTGTTAGTGTTGGGCTTGAGGACGGGTTTGGTTCTCCTGCTGATGTTGTTCGTTTTAATAGGAAGAATATTTCTGCTATTGCTGAGGCTGTTCGTTTTGCGAATGCTGTTGGCGTGGACAAAATTTCAGGGTTAATGCGCAGAGAAAAAGATATGAATGTTGTAGTTGCTACTTTGAAATCAATGATGCGTCAAAGCAAAAAAAGGGCTAGAATTAAAGGGAAGTAATTTTTTTAATTTTAAATTTGTTTTTTGGAGGTGTTTTTTTGTGTCTGAATTGCCTTTGGCTGCTGTTGACAGGATAATTCGGAAGGCTGGCAGTGGCAGGGTTTCTGAAGAAGCAGCTGCTGCTCTTGCAGAAGTCCTTGAAGAACACGGGATTAAAATTGCCCGCAAGGCAGCTGAATATTCAAAGCATGCCCGCAGAAAAACAATTACTGCTGCTGACATTCAATTGGCAGTGAAAAGTCCTTAAGCCTTTTCTTGCAAGCAAGAAAAGCCTTGGGAAAAGAACAAAATTGCTTCGCTATTTTGGTGTTCGCTTCGCCCACATTCCTTTTTATGGTGCTTAAATGGCTGGAAAAGAAATTCTGGTTGCTTGTTGTTCGCAATGCGGCTCTGAAAACATTTCCCATGCGGTTGGCCAAGGGGGAGTTTCTGCAACTGTTGTTTGCATGGACTGTGCTTATTTTGGCTTGCCAGTGGAAATTAATTCTGTTGGCAGGCAGGAAATAATAAAAAGGTTTAATGCAACTGGCCCGAAACAAAAGGCATGGCTTTTCACTGGCAAAAAAAGAATTGCTGCATTGGTTTTGTTTGTTGCAATTGTTTTGATATTTGTATTTGCTGTAGTTTATTTCTGGCTAACAAGCCCAGTGAAATTCTGGCTATTTTTTTTTTTGCAATTGCTTGCCAAAGCCTTATTTTTCACCAAAGTCTAATGAAAGTTCATAATTTTTGATTAGGTTTTCCAAGTCATAGGCTTCCTGCTCGCCGTTTTTCGTGCTTATCATTATATCGCCATGCGTTGTCAATTTTACTTCTTTGTATGGCCCCCATGCGCCTATAACAGTTGCCTTGCGCGGGTTATTAGTAAAAATCAGGCGGTTATTTGAGCAATAAAAATAATCGTATTTTTTCTGGGCATGCATTACAAGCGGGTTGGCTGTTGCCCGTATCCACCAGCAAAGCAGTAATGCTGCTTTGAAGCGTTTTGGATTGTACGGGTCTACCCCTCTGGGCGCTATGTCATTTTCAATTAATTTTATCCAGTCCAGAGTTCTTGTTTCATAAATTTCTATTGGTTCAATTGCAAAGTCCTTGGGGTTTTTTATGGGCGGCCTTATGCAACGCGTAATTTGTCTTGGAACTCCTTTTTTGCGCAAGGCAGCGGCAGCCCAAATGCGGGCATTTCCAAAGTTTTTTCTGATTCTTCTTGCCATTTATAAAAGCCTTTTTTGTTTTTCCAAAATTTTTTTTATTGCTTTGCATGTTTTTTCAAATTTTTGTTTTTTTGTTGTGCGCGTGCTGTTTATTATTATGTCAAATTGTTTTTTGTCCAAATAGTTTACGCCGTACAAATCCTGGTAGCGTTTTTTTTCCGATGCCAGGCGTTTTTTCATGTTTTCCAGGGTTTTTTTGATTGAAGTGTTTTCCTGTTCGTCTTTGCGCATGTCTTTGTAAACCCTGTGCGCTGCTTCCCGCATTGCAATGTCAACAAAAATTTTTATTGAATTTGGAATAAAGTGCCAGGCTAATCTTGAATCGATTACAAAATTGTCCTGTGTTTTTCCGAGTTCAATTGTTCTCTTGTCAATTTCGTTGTCAATGCTTTTGTCATGCTCTGCTATTTTTCCAAGTTCCAACAGGTTTTTTCCGCGTTTTTTTGCGATTTCGCGCATAAAGTCTCCTGCAGAATAATGTTTGAGCCCAAATTTTTTTGAAATTTTTTTTGCAAGAGTGCTTTTTCCGCTGCCTGGCATTCCTGAAATAGTGATTATCATGTTCTGACCTTATACGAATTATTATTAATGGGTTTAATCAAATTTATAATTAATTGTTTTGGTGTTTTTTTTGAACAAAGCTTATTCTGGGTATATTGATTTGAATTATGCTCCTTGCCCCGGCGATTTGGTTGTGGAATTTTTTTTGGAAAAAGGCAGGGGAGTTTCTTTTTCAGAGGCTGCCCAGGCAATTGCCTCTGAATCCAGCATTGGCACTTGGACAGAAATTTCAACAATGAAACCGGAAATTGCTGAAAGGCTTTCTCCAAAAATTTTTTCTTTAAATTCTTCTTCAGGAATAGTGAAAATCGCTTATCCGCTTGATTTGTTTGAAAAAGGAAACATGCCCCAGCTTCTTTCAAGCATTGCAGGAAACATTTTTGGAATGAAAGAAGTAAAAAATTTGCGTTTGGAAGATATTGATTTTCCATCTGAATACATTCGTTCTTTTAAAGGCCCAAAATTTGGAATTCAGGGCATAAGAAAAATTCTGAATGTGCCTCACAGGCCTTTGCTTGGGACAATAATAAAGCCAAAGCTTGGGCTTGGGCCTGAAGAGCATGCAGGAGTTGCTTTTGATGCTTGGCTTGGCGGCTGTGATTTGGTAAAGGATGATGAAAACCTTACAAGCATGGCTTTTAATAATTTTGAAAAAAGAGTGAAAGCCACTCTTGCAATGAGGAATAAGGCAGAGAGGCTTTCAGGGGAAAGAAAAGCTTACATGGCAAATATTACTGCCCCTTACAAAGAAATGCTGAAAAGGGCAAAATTTTTGAAAAAACATGGTTGTGAATATGCAATGGTTGATGTTGTTTCTGTTGGCTGGAGCGCATTGCAGGAACTGCGCAACGAAGAGCTTGGCTTGATTCTTCACGGGCACAGGGCTGGCCATGCTGCTTTTACAAGAAATCCAAAGCATGGAATCAGCATGCTTGTCATTGCAAAGCTTTGCAGGCTGATTGGCTTGGATCAATTGCATATTGGGGCGATTTTTGGAAAAATGGAAGGCAATAGATTTGAAGTTAAAAAAATTGGCGAAGAAATTGAGCGCAAGATTGTGCACAAGAATTTTGGGCAGCATGTTTTGGCAGAAAACTGGTTGCACATTAAGCCGATGTTTGCTGTTTGTTCCGGAGGCCTGCATCCTGCAAAAGTTCCTCTTTTGCTTAAGGCGCTTGGAAATGATATTGTAATCCAAATGGGCGGAGGAATTCATGGGCATCCGCAGGGCACTGTCAAAGGGGCAATTGCTGCAAGGCAGGCGATTGAGGCTTCTTTGCAGGGAATTTCTTTGCAGGAATTTGCAAAAATGCATTCGGAGTTAAGGCTTGCTTTGGAAAAATGGCAATGAAAAATTTTGATGAACGAGTCTGGGAATTATTAAAAAAAATTCCGCGTTGCAAGGTTTCAACTTATAAGGAAATTGCAATTGCGCTCGGGAATGAGCGTGCTGCGCGCGCTGTTGGGAATGCCTGCAATGCAAATCCTTTTGCCCCAAAAGTGCCGTGCCATCGCGTTGTAAAATCAAATGGCAAACTCGGCGGTTTTGCAAAAGGCATTGCAAAAAAGCGCGTGCTTCTTGAAAGAGAAGGCATTAAAATTAAAAACAGTCAAATAATGGATTTTGAAAAAGTGTTTTTTAAATTCAAATAATTGATTTTTTGTTGCAAGAGTAAGGCGTTTAATGCGGTTGTTCTTCTGCTGCTTTTTCCTTTAGGACCCGCATGAATTCTTCGCGCAGGGCAGGCTCGGGGATTTTTCCGGTTTCTAAAAAGCTTTGGATTGCTTCAAGGCAGGTATTGCCTCCGAGGACAACCGGCATTACTACAAAGTCTGCTTTTGCATTGTACAATTCCAATGCGTCCTTGAAATAGTGGGCCCTGACAAAAATACCCAGCATTGGATTCAGTTTTTTTGCTTTTTGCACGAGTTTTATCGCAGTGTTTGCATCCGGTATTGTTATGACAAAAATTTTTGCGTTTTCAAGGCAGATTTTTTCCCAAATTTCGTCGTTTGTCCTTGAAGCGTAAACAGCAGTGATTTTTTTTGAATTAAGCTTTTCCAGTACTTCAGGGTCTTGGTCGACAACAATTATTTTTGCATTGTCTTTCAAGGCGGTTGCAATGCTGCTTCCAAAAACTCCGCCTCCGGCAATTACTATGTGCCCTTTGAGTTCGCTTGCGCTTGGCAATTCAGTGAATTTTTTTAATTTTCTTTCATAAAAAATTTTGTTTTTTTCAATTTTCCCAAAAATTTTTTGGAAAAAATCCGCAATCTTGGGCGAAGCATTAATTAAGTAAGGCGTTGAAACCATTGAAATCAAAATAACCCAAATTGCAGTATTATAAAGCGCTTCTGAAACCTGGCCTGCTGCAAGGCCTTGCCTTGCGAGTATAAATGAAAATTCGCTTGCCTGTGCAAGTGACAATCCTACAAACCAGGCGATTTTTTTTCCAAAGCCAGAGTAAAGGGTTATGAAATACAAAATCAGGGGGTTCAATACAAAAACAATTGCCAGGAGAATCGGGAAGAAGACAAGCGATTGCATGCTGAAAAAAGACAGGCTTAATTGCATTCCCAGTGAAACAAAAAAAACAGTTGCAAACAAGTCTCTTATATGCACTATTCTTGACAATGCCTCAGAGCTGTATGAAACTTTTGCAAGAGACAACCCCCCTATAAATGCCCCGACTGCAATTGAAAAGCCCAGTGAATTTGCAAAAAACATGAACAAAAAACAGCTTGAAACAGTCGTCAGATAAAATAATTCCGAGTTTTTTGCGGAAAATTCCATGATTATTGGAAAAATCTTTTTGCTGAAAATAAATGCAAGCGCAAACAGGCCAATAATGCCTAACAAGAAAAATCCCATTAAACCCGGAGACATAATTGTTTCCGGGTTTGCAAGCAATGGCAAAACAATAACCGCGACAATATCCTGAACCAGGGCATAGCCGACAACAAGTTTTGCTTCAAGCGACCCAAGCTTTTTAGAGTCTGATAAAATTTTTACTACTATTGCAGTGCTGCTGAAAGCCATTATGAAGCCAAGATAAATGCTTTCAATAAAACCCAGGCCAAAAAATTGCATTATTATTGAAACAACACAGGCAGTGATTCCAATTTGTGCCAGCCCTCCTAAAATAATTGTTTTCTTGAATTTCCAGAGTTTTGAAAAATCAATCTGCATTCCGATTGCAAACAGGAGAAAAGCAACTCCAAGCTCGGAAAGCACGCTGATGTTTGCATAATCTTTGATAAGCTGGAATCCAATTGGCCCAAGAACTATTCCGGCAACAATATAACCGATTATTACTGGTTGCTTGAGGATTTTTGCAATGAACGCAAAAACAGTTCCTGCCAGAACAACAAAGCCAAGGTCAAATAGTAACACTGGAGTTTCTATCATAATAAACAAAATGAAAATTGGTATATTTAATCCTTGCTTATTTTTTGATTATTAAATTTTTTTTATTTTTGCGCCTTGGGCGCTGTCATCTATGGAATAGCCTTTTTCAATGATTTTTTTTCTGATTTCATCCGCAAGTTTCCAGTTTTTTTCTGTTCTCGCTTTTTCCCTTTCTTCAACAAGTTTTTGCACTTCTGCAGGAACAGAAACAGTTTCTTTTTTCAATAAATCCAGGCCAAAAATTTTGTCCATTTCTTTTATTGTGCAGATTTTTCCTTCTGCTTTTTCGTCTCTCAAAAGGCCCCATAAAGCAGCAAGCGCATTTGGCATATCCAAATCGTTTTCAATTGCTGCCTTGAATTTTTTTAAATAACCATTGTTTATTTTCCCGTCATTTTTCAGCTCTGCAATAATGTTTTTCAGCCTCTTGTAGGAATTCTGTGCGCTTTCAAGGCTTTCAAGGCTGAATTCAAGGGGGCTTCTGTAATGCCCTGTCAGAACCAAATACCTGTAAGCAAGGGGCAGAAAGCCTTTTTCTTCAAGTTCAGAAACAGTGAACAGGCCGCCTGTTGATTTTGAAATTTTTTCTCCTTTATACTCCAAAAAAGCTCCGTGAAGCCAATAGTTGACAAATTTTTTTCCTGTTGCTGCTTCGCTTTGGGCAATTTCGTTTGTATGGTGCACTGGAATATGGTCGATGCCTCCGGTGTGGATGTCAAAGTTTTTTCCCAAATATTTCATGCTCATTGCGCTGCATTCAATGTGCCAGCCAGGAAAACCGGCAATATTCCATGGGGAAGGCCATTCCTGCTGCCGTTTTCCAGGCTCTGCTGAAAATTTCCATAATGCAAAATCAGTAATGTTCTTTTTTTCCTTCAAATCCACTCTTTTTCCGGCTTGCAGGCCTTCTTTTTTCAGCCTTGCAAGTTTTCCATAATCTTTCACTTTTGAGGTGTCAAAATAAATTCCGTCGCTTGTCTTGTAAGCAAAGCCTTTTTTTTCAAGTGTTTTAATTAATTCGATTTGCTCTTTTATATGCTCTGTTGCCCTGCACCAAACGCTTGGCTCTAAAATGTTCAGTTTTTTCAAGTCTTCCTTAAACACGTTCAAATAAAAATTTGCAATTTCCTTTGCAGTTCTGCCTTCTTTTTTTGCGGCTGTTTCAACCTTGTCTTCGCCCTCATCTGCATCGCTTGTCAAATGCCCAACATCTGTTACGTTCATTACGTGCTTTACTTTATAGCCTTCAAATTGCAGAGCCCTTTTCAGGGTGTCTGAAAAAATATAAGTGCGCAGGTTTCCGATATGCTGGTACCAGTAAACAGTCGGCCCGCAGACATACATTCCAATTTCGCCTTTTTTAACGGGCTTGAAAATTTCTTTTTTTCTTGAAAGAGTATTGTAAACCTTAAGCATTTCAACCACTATAAAAAGGCAAAAATACTGATATAAATATATTGTGGGAAAAATCTTTTTGATGAAACAGGAAGCAGAACAATTTTTGTCGGAGCTTCAGGGAAAAGGAATATTGCTCGGCCTTGAAAGAACCCTGTCTTTTTTAGATTTTCTTGGAAATCCCCAGGATAATTTCAAATCAATCCATGTTGCCGGCACTAATGGAAAAGGAAGTGCCTGCGCAATGCTTGAGCGCATTCTGCGCGAGGCAGGCTTTAAAACAGGCCTTTACACAAGCCCTCATTTGGTTTCTTTAAATGAAAGAATCCAAGCCAATGGCTTGAAAATTCCTGAAGAAGAACTGGAAGAAAGGGTTTTGAAACTAAAAAAAACAATGGTTGAAAAAAATTTTCAATTAACTTATTTTGAGTTTTTAACAGTGCTTGCATTCCAATTTTTTTCAGACAAAAAAATTGATTTTGCAGTTGTTGAAACAGGCATGGGCGGAAGATTGGATGCAACAAACGTCTTGCAGCCCTTGGTTTCAATTATAACAAATATTGCGTTAGAGCATACCCAGCACCTTGGAAACACTCTTGAAAAAATTGCTTTTGAAAAAGCAGGCATAATAAAGGAAAACGGGGTTTTGGTTACAACCGAAAAAAACAAGAAAATCCTCAGGCTTTTTAAAAAAACCTGTGGCAAAAAAAATTCCAAGTTCATTGCAATAAAAAAGCCTTATAAAAAAAGCAAAGTCGGCTTGACTGGAGAGCACCAGTTTTGGAATGCCGCTCTTGCATTTGAAACAGCAAAAATTCTCGGAAAAAAATTTAAAATCCCCCGAAGTGCGGTTGAAAAAGGAATTGCCAAAGCAGAATGGCCTGCAAGATTCCAGGTTTTGCGCGGAAAGCCCTTGGTTGTGCTTGATTCTGCGCATAATCCTGCCGGCGCAAAGGCGTTGAAGAAAACAATGCTTGCAGAATTTCCGAGCAAAAAGGTTTTGCTTGTTTTTGGGGCTGCTAGTGACAAGGATATCAGCGGAATTGCAAGGGAAATTGTGCCTCTTGCGCGCGAGGTTTTTCTTGCAAGCGCAAAAGAGCGCGGTGCCGATACAAAAATTCTTGCGCGTGAAGCAAAAAAATACTGCAAAAGCGTTCGTGCTTTTGAAAGCGTTGGAAGCGCAGTGGAAGAAGCATTAAAAACCAAAAACGAAATTGTTTTAATCACAGGGAGCATTTTTTTGATTGGAGAAGCAATTCCTGTTATTAAGGCTTTTTTTAAAGAAAAGGTTTTTTGCGAAGCATTTTCCCAAGGCTTTTTGCGACCTTGCAAAAACAATGGTTTTGCAAGGCCTCGTGAAGCTCTACGCGCCTTTAAAAACATAGATAGGTTTTTATACAAAAACTAAGTATAGTATAATTGATTTCTATGCCAAAATCAAGACGAAGCTTGCCGCAAATATCCAGAGTGCGACTGATTAAAAGAGAATTAAAACAGGCGACTGGCGCGCAAATCACTGAAATGGTTTCAGCTTTTGCAAAACAACCCCAACAGGCAAGAGCATTACTGGCAAAAGGCCTGAATGCAAGAAGACTTACTGCAAGAGGATTAACTGCTAAAAAATTGGCACAAGCGGGATATAAACCTGCCGAATTAAGAAAGCTCGGATATGGTGCGAGTGAATTAATGCGTGCTGGATATGGTGCGAGTGAATTAAT
>JAGVNX010000010.1 GCA_020053055.1 Candidatus Iainarchaeum sp. | reverse complement strand
CAGGCCAATATGGTCTTGGTCAATGTAACTGCACATTTGTTTTCCTGTTGCGCTGGAAATCAGGGCATCGCTCATTGGCTGGCTTGGGATGTTTCCGCTTTCAATCCATTTGAACAATGGCGCAGAGCTTACACTCTGGCCTTGCTTGAAAAGCCCGTACAAAACGCTTGCCTTTCCTCCAAGCGGAGTGATTGTCATTGAAATTGTTGTTGCTCTTGAAGGAGTGAATTTCCACTCATTGTTTTTGATTGTCAGTATATGGCCTTCTTTTGTATCCAAATATTCACTGCCAACACTTGGCTTGATTGTGCCGTTTTCTGCCTTGGTTGCACTTATTACTGTTTTGCCAATTGTTATAATGTTCAGGCCAGTATTCGTTGATGCGAATGGAATTCCATAATCCTTATTTGGTGTATTTGAAAAAGCCATTTCTCCGTCAACTGGAAGGCTTAGGAAAACATTGTTTGCCAGATTTGCTGCGCCTAATTCTGTTTGCAGTTCCTGCAGGTTTTTCTGCGTTTTAAAGTTTATTGTCCAAAGTGTGGGAGAAGTTGTTTTCCAATTGTAATTTATTGTTACATTATATTTGCCTGAAGCAAGATTTTGGGGTAAGAAAACAACGTTTGGATAGTTTTCAAAATTCAAAATTCCTTTTTCTTTGGTTTCAGAATATTGCTTTGCAAAATCTGATTGGAATTTTTCAGAATGGTTGTCTCCGATAATATAAGAGTTGAACTCAATTTTTTCCTTGTAAAAATCCAGCAGGGTTTTTGATTCGTAACCTTCGGGAACTTTGACCATTTTTCCGTTTTCCATCAAATAATTCACAAGCAATGGGTGCGCTACTATGCTAATTTCTTGTGTATGCACTGGCACAAGCATAAAATTTGAATTCGCATAAAGCTTGTCCATGAATGCAATGCTTACTGTTTTTTCAACTGTTGTTTTCTTTGTCAAATCCGGCCGTGTGTACAATGACTTGATTTTGCAATTTGTTGCTTCCCCTAAATTTGTGGTTTTTTGCTTTAAAGCAGCATCTTTGAAGCATGGCCCTGTTACTATCCTGTTTTGCAGTTCGTAATAATCCGCAATTGTCATATATCCTTTATCTTTAATGCCTGAATCGGATGCGGGTTTTCTCATTCCGAACAAATCCAATATTTTTTGCTCGTCAGCATTAAATTTCGCGTAATCAATTTCCAGCATCAAATAAAGCGGGTAATTGAGTTTTGCACCTGTTAATTTTATTTCTATAAAAGCGTCTTTTATTCTTTTAAGCGCAGAATTAATTTCAACAGCATTAGGGCTATCCTTGTCTACTTCTGCCTGCAATTCTGAAAAATAATTTTTTATTTTTGCATAATCCTTGCCCAAGGCATCTTGTATTATTTTGTCTTCTTGTTCATTGCCAAATTTCAAAGACAGGAAATTAGTTTGGCGCTCATTGTAGAAAAGCACTTCTTTGAATAATGGGACAACAGCATTTGCAGTTTGCAAGTCTTGGATTGCGTCTTCTACTGCAAAGTCTGAAATTTCGCTTTGCTTCAAGGCCCATCTGAACAATTCTGTTGTGTTTTTTGAAAATTCAAGGCTATCGCCCAAAATGCTTTCCAATCCAAACTTTGCTGTTGCCGGTGCGCCTGCTATTATTGAACTGTCTGGTTCAACAATTGGTTCATCCTTAATTTTTTCAATGTAGTCTGAAATTTTCTTTCCTTTTTTGTTCACTTCTATTCCGAATTGCACTGCATCGCAGAACATTCCTCCTTTGTCAATTCCATATTCTTGGGGCTTTGCTGTTTCATCGCAGGTGTTTTCTTTTACTTCTGCCCAGTTCCAGTTCCAAATTAGCCTGTCAAACCCATAATCTTTGAATACTGCTGGGCCTGTTTTTGGATTAGACTGTTTGCTGCAATCTTCGAATGCGGTTGTTTCTCCAGTGCCGGGTTCAGGCCCTGTTCCAGTTGCAAGAGGTGTTTCGCATGTTTCAAAAAAATTTGGGTTTTCCAATTCTTGTGGAGTAACGCTTTGATCCAATACCCAAACCGTTGCTTTTAATGTGAATTCTTTTTCCCCGGAATAAACAATGGGCCTTTTCAATGCTATTTTCAATTCAGTATCTGCTTTTGCGCATTTTGTTTTCAAGGCGCTTCTGTCAGCAGTCATTTTGATATTGTGGCCGTTTTCAACAACTTCGAATGACAATTCAATGTCTCCAATTTTTTTCTTTGGTGTTTGTTTTAACTCAATTTTGTCTGTTGCTCCGCAGGCAGCAATGTTCATTATGAGAACTCCGTTTGGATATTCTGGAGCGAATGCGTGCTTGTTGCTTTGCCAGTAGAATTCGTCTTGTGGCACAAATCCCTTTGATTGCGGGTCTGTTTTGAGCCAAAACGCGGTTTCGTCCAATGCGTTCTTGTTTATGCATGCTTCTGTTGTTGCTTGCGGATTGCCTATTGGTGGCAGTTGCCTTGGCACTGCTGCAATTAGTGGGGCTCCAGCGGCTCTTGGCTGGTAGCGCGGTGTCATGCTCATTGCATTTAACAGGCAGGCGTCTATGCCTTCTCCTGCTCCGCTCCACAAGTCTTCCAAGCCAATTCTGAAGAAAGCTGTTTGTGTTCCGGCAGGGGTATTGTAATTCACTTGTGCTGTTGCATTAATGTTGCTTCTGTAATAGGAGCCCATTGCAGCCATTCTTAAGCCCATTAAGTTTTGGTATGGCAATTGGCTTCCATAAGGGCATAATTGCTGCCTGTACTGCATGTTTGGGGTTACTTCAAATTCGAGCACTTGGGTTATGCCATTGCCGTTTTGCATTTTTTTTTCTCCCATTATATAAATAGTGTCAATTACTGGGCATGCTCCTTCATAGCCTCCGCTCATTCCATAATTTGAGCCGTTGCTTCCATAAGGATAGGCGCCGTATCCGTTCGTGCCGTATGAAGTTCCACTGCCAATATAACCGCTGCTGGTTCCGCTGGAATAAGGGTTTGTTCCGGGATAATAATAGCCTGTTCCCTGCTGCCCAGTTTGATTGTAATATCCTTGTCCGAATGGCGCGCTTGTTCCTTCCGGCATATATGCTTCGTTTGTTGAATAGTTTGGGTTTGTAAAAGGAGTTCCGGAATAATTGTTCATTGAATAAGCCGGAGTGTATGTTTGCGGTGTTCCAAGGTAACCGCTTGTTGTGTAATCAGAAGGCATTGTTCCGCCTGTGTAAGTTCCTGTTGCATCATATTGGCTGCCTGCGGGGTATGGCATGGTTTGCAGCATCAGGGTTTTTTGTGCAGCAGTTTCTTGGGCTAGCATTCCTGTAATTCCTGGTTGGCCTGGAACTTTGCAGGCAAATTCTATTGCCCTGTCTGTTTTTTCAAGTTTTACTCCGAGATGGTAACAATAATTGTATATTCTTCCCGGCTGTGGTTCTCCGTAGAAGCTGTTCAGGCTTATTTTTTTTGGCTGCAAGTCAATGCAGTCATCGCTTATTTCTTCTGGCCTTGTTACTTCTGCCTGCACTTCTTTTATTTTTGCGGCTTTATCTTTGCTTCCGTTTATTTTTGCTTTTATTGTAATTGTAAAAATGCCAAGCTGGTAGCCTGATTCTATTTTCACGCTTTCTGTTTCTTCTGGTTCAAGTGTTAATTTGTTTTTTGCTGCTTTCAGGTTTTCCTGTGTGTCAAGCGTAATGTCAATTGCTGTAGGGCAGGTGTTTTCTATTTTGATTTCATTTGTGCCTAGCGCGTAATTCCAGTTTCCTGCGCTTGCATTGTCAAAGTATCTGGTTTGCCAGGGAATGTCTGCTTGTGAATAAGGGTAAGAATTTTGCGGCTGTGTGCTGCTTTCTATGTAGCCACCTTGAAGCATTGCAATTTTTTCCCAAGGCTTTTGAAGGCGAGCATCAGCGAGCGCTTCAAAAGGCTTTCCTTGAAGCATTGCTTTTCCTGAGAGGCTGGTTTTTGAAGAATTTTTTTCTTCAAGGTAACCGCTTGTTGTTCCCTGCACTGCCGGTGTTTCATAGCCATTGTATGAGTCTGTCCCAAGGCCGTTGTAAGCTGTTGGATTGTATCCAAAGTCCTGGTATTGGTCGTATCCTGTGTTGAATGCTGCAGGATATAAAGCCATTTTTTCTGGTGTTATTTTTATGCATTCTTCCAATTGGCTGATGCTGATTGTTGTTTTGAGTTTTGCTTCCAATTTTTCAATTTTTTTTTCTGTCGGGTTTGTTGCTTGGAAAATTATTTCGTGTTCCGCTTCCGCTGTTCCGTTGTTTGGCGTGAATTCAAGCATTATTGTTGTTTCTTCATCAGGGTTTAATATTGGCAGCAATGTTGAAAAACTTTTTTTAATTTCTGCTTTTGCAATTTCGGAATTGCTTGAATCAATTATCTGGAATTTTCCAATTTCATCGGAATCCTTCAGATTTATTTTTGCCTGAAGGTTTTTCAGGGAAACAGGATTGCCTGAAACCTTGCAGGAATTCAATAATTTTATTTCCATTGTTTTTGCTTCTGTGCCTGTCACTATTTTCCATTCGCTTGGCTCTATTGCCAGGCATTTTGCATCGTCAACTGCGCTGTTCAGGGCAATTCTTATTTCCATTGGAATGTTTTTTGCAAATGTCCTGTTGCCCAGAGTGTCATTTTTGACTTCGATTGCAAGGCTGCCTTTTGCAGTTGCCGTGTTTTCAAGCTGCAGTCCCTTTGCAGTGAGCCGTGCTTTTACAAAAAAATTCAGGTCTCCGTTAACGGGAATTTCCGTGTTCATCAGGCTTTCTGGCCAAGAAAATTCTATTAAATCGCCGGGAGTCATGTTTTCTGTGGATAATGCTGAAAGCTTCAATGGGATTTGCGTTGCATTTGAAATTCTTATTCCGATTTCTTTTTCAAATGCAGTTGAACTCAGAGTTTCAATTATTTCCGGCGGCGTAACAAGGATTATTTCATTGCTTACCTGCACTGAAATCTCCGCATTTTTGTATCCCGGTTTTGAAGCAGTTATTTTAAGGATGCTTCCTGTGTTTGGAGACTGCAATTTGTAGCTCATTTCCCCGTTTGAATTTGTTTTTCCCGAAGCTACAAAGGCATTGTTCAAATAAATATTGACTGCTGCTTCGCTTACCCCTGTATTTCCGTCGCTTATTTTTATCAGCAGTTCATTGTCTATCAATGGCACTATTGTTTTTGGCAAGAGGCTTATTTGCATTTCTTTTGCAGCTTCAACGTCAATTGTTATGCTTTCGCTGAAAGCGCTTTCGCTTTCCGAATTTATTAAAATGTCAATCGGGTTTGCACCGTCTTTTTCTGTTGAAAAAACAATTGTTCCGAAAACAGCGCTGTTTTTCTGCAGGTCTCCAATTTCTTTTGCAAGGTTATAATCGTTTATTGTGCCTTTTGTTTCAACTCCAAACGCGTCTCTTATTGTGTAATCCAAGAATTTTATGCCCTGTGTTTCATTGCTTATGTTCAGGATGCTTGCAGTGAACAATTGGTCTGAATTGTTTGAAAGCGTAAATGCCAGCCTGTAAGTGTTGCCTATTTTTGCAGGATACCTGTCAACAACGCTTGTTTTTATGTTTGTAGCCAAATCCTCTATTGTATAGCTTTTGCAAAAATAAATTCCGCACAAATTTGAAGGCCCAACAGTAAACCTTGCAGTGTTTGCATTTGCATACAATGCCTGCTTGTTTGCAGTTGATTCTGCTGTTCCCAATTCTTTGTCAATAGGGAATCTCACGTAATTTGTGCTTTTTCCCCAGCCCCTGTACCAGGTTTCAACAATATCGCCAAGGCTTGCACTGTCCCTTATTTGAATGTCTGCTTCCAATTCATAAACTCCCGCGGAAACAGTTCTCCAGGTTGCATTAATCCATTTTGCGTCTCCTGAAGTGAGATTTGCAGAATCCTGCCCATAACCGGAATCCGGAGTATAAGTTGTTCCTTTTACAATGTCCCTTGTTGAACCCCTCACTTCTTTTATGTATACATTGTCTTGTTGCATTGCACGGGTTTTTCCAATTTCAATTGTCCCTGTCCTGAAGTGAATTCCTGCCTGCCCATAAGAAGTTTTTCTCGGGATTTTCAGCAATAATCTTGCAGTGTACTGTTGCCCTTCTGAAACGCTTCCTGAAACGGTTTCTGTTCCTGAAACCAATTTGAATTCAACTTCAAGCTTTGAAGAGTCTTTTATCATAAAAATTTCTTTTTCAACAGTGCTTTCAGGGTCTGGCACAATGTAAACAGTGTGGTATGGCAAATAGCCTTCTGCTTCCGCTGTCAAATAAACTGTTTTGTCTGCCCTTAATTCAAATTCAACAATGCCGTCTGCATTTGTTGTGTCTTCGAATTCAATTTTGCCGTCAAGAACATTGTTTGCCTTGATTGCCGCGTTCTGCAATGGAGTTCCGTCAGAATCTTTTACAATTACCCTTATTTTTCCAAATCCTATGTCAAGCATTATTTTTAATTCGTTTTTTTGCCTTGCAACAAGCGCAATTGGCTCGGATTCTTTTGCAGTGAACCCTTTTTTTTCAGCATAAACAGTGTATGCTGCAATAGGCAGGTTTTGGAATTCTGCTTTTCCGTCTGCGCCTGTTGTTTTTTGCGCCCCGACTGATTTTCCGTCTTTTTTCAGAATCAGTTTTGCGTTTTCAACAGGATTGTCTCTCGGGTCAACTATTGTAACATACAGCGTGTTGCTGTTTGAAGGCGTGCTTGTTTCCAAAAAAATTTCGTTTACAGTGTCTTTTATTGTTATATTAGTTACTGTTGCAAGCAAATAATTGGGATGGTCTATTTCCAAGTCATAAGCAGTGCCGCTTACTCCGCTTAATTCTTTGTAACCTGTTTCATCAGTATACTGCGTGTCGAGCACTGTCCCGTTTTTTTTCAGCCTTATTATTGCATTCTGAACAGGGTTTTTGCTTGAAATGTCTTTTACAAGGACTTTTATTTTTCCAGTTGAAGCATTTCCGACCATGACAATAAATGCCAGTGTCTGGTTTGCCATCAGCTCTTTTGATTCTGCTTTTCCGTCATAATCCTCGTAATTCGGGGCATGGACAACGAGATAATAAATTCCTGTCGGCACGCTTGCAAACAAAACGCTTCCGCTGCTTGTTGAATAATCCACTCTTTCTTCGACGCCGGATTCTTTCACCAGCCTTACTGTTGCCCCGACAATTGTTGTTCCCTGCGCATTTTTTATTATTGCATTTATTGTGCCGGTTTCAGTTGAAACAGGGTCCAGGAATAATTGCAAGCTTGAATCAGTAATGTCAAGGCTGTTTTGCGTGCTTGTAAAACCCGTTACTGGCTTTACAATGAGCCGCCCACAGTTTTCAGGAATTTCTAATTCTATTTTGCCGGTATTGGTTGTTTTTGTTTCAGAATAATTTGCTTCAGAATTTGAACAGCTCAGGTCCAGGGTTACTTCCTGCAGTAATAACTGGCTTGTCTTGTCATTCATTATTTGAATTGTCCTTGAAAGCAATTGTGCTGCCCTTGGCAAGGCAAATACTTGTTTCTCCATGTTTGCTTCTATGCTTATTGATTTTGACACTGCTTCATAACCGGTTTTTTCCACTTTAATGCTTGCCTGGCCTAAAGCCAAAAAAATTTGTTTTTCCCCATTGTCTTCAGTGAAATAAGTTTTGTCTTCTCCGCCAATTGAAACAGTTATTTG
>JAGVNX010000072.1 GCA_020053055.1 Candidatus Iainarchaeum sp. | reverse complement strand
GCTTTTCAAGGCGAATAACAATTTTTGCCATAATTTTTACCTTACAATTAACGAAATAGTTAAAATAATTTATAAAATTGCGGTTTGAGGCCTTTTTGCAAAGGCTTAAACCAAGCCTTTTTTTTGCATCAGCAAATAAGGATAGCCTCTGTTGTCTGGCTCAATATGCCCTATTCCAATAGTGCCTGCAAATTCAAACAGTTTTTTTCTTGTTTCTTCAATTCCGCCAAAATCTTTCAATGCTTCTATTTCAACAAAATACCCGGCATTTTTTACTGAATCAAGGGCAATTTCAAATTCGCCATTGTAATCAAAAGTTTCCCTTTTCTTTTCCACTGTTACAAGTTTTTTCATGCCCAGTTCTGCAAAAATTTTTTCAAGATTTTCAGGATTGCTTATTTCTGTTTCAAATTCATTGCAATGAGTATGAATTTCCTGGTTTTCAGGAAAAAAATGCTTGTAATTCAGAATGCTTTTTTCTCCGCGCTTTCTGATGCTTAACCATTCAAAAGGAAATTTTGGCGCCAAAAAATTCTTGTGCGCAGGAGTAAAATAAGTGTCTGTTTGCCCTGAAATTTTTTCAAATTTTGCAATCTGCAAGAGTTTCTTTTTCACGGCAACAAACTCTTTTTTCAAAACAGGAATTTTTATTTCAACTTCCTTGTTGTTGTGAGCCATGAGAACCAGAACATTATTTTTCCAATATTGCTTTTATTCTTCTTATGCCTGCGCTTACTGATTCTTCTTTTAAAATTTTGAATTTTCCAAGCTCTGAAGTGTTTTTCACGTGCGGGCCTGTGCAGACCTCTTTTGAAAAGCTGTTTATTGTGTAAACAGAAACTTTTTCTGGAGCATATTTTGATTCAAAGAAAGCCAAAGCGCCTTTTTTGCGCGCTTCTTCAAGAGACATTTCTTCGCGTTGCACTGGAATCTCTTTTTGGATTGCCTCATTAACAATTTTTTCAACTTCTTTCAGCTGGGCATCTGTTAGCTTGTCAGGGTTTGAAAAATCAAAGCGCAACCTTTCAGGAGTAATATTAGAGCCTTTCTGCTGGACATAAGGCCCAAGAATCTTGCGCAGGGCAGAGTGAAGCAAATGTGTTGCAGTGTGCAGTTTTGTTGTTTCAATGCTGTTGTCCTGCAATCCTGATTTGAATTTTTGTTCAGAGCCTTTTCTTGAAAGGGCCTGGTGTTTTTCAAATTCTTTTTCAAATTCTTTTTTGTTAATATCAAGGCCTTTTTCTTTTGCAAGGTCAATTGTCATTTCAAGCGGGAATCCTGATGACTGGTAAAGCAAAAAAGCTTCTTTTGCAGTTATTTTGCCATTGTTTTGCTTGAACAGTTTTTCAAATTCTTTTGTTCCTTGGGCAAGAGCTTTTGAAAATTTTTCCTCTTCCTTGTCCAATTCTAAGCAAATTGCCTGCTCTTGATTTTTCAATTGTGGCCATTCATTGGAATAAATTTTGACAAAAATTTTTGCTATGCTGCTGCAAAATTTTCCTTCAATGCCAAGCAGCCTGGCATTTCTTACTGCCCTCCTAATAAGCCTGCGGAGAATATATCCCTGTTCCACATTGCTTGGGACAATTCCTTTTTCTTCGGAAAGAATGAAAGAGGCTGCGCGCAAATGGTCTGCAATTATTCTCATTGATTTTTCATTTTTGTTTTTTGACAATTTTGCAATTTCATCAATTGCCGGCTTGAATAATTCTGTTTCATAAACGCTTTTTTTTCCCTGAAGCATTGTGATTGTCCGTTCAACTCCCATTCCAGTATCAACATTTTTTTGTTTCAAAAGTTCAAATTTGCCTTCTGCTGTTTTGTTGTATTGCATGAAAACATTGTTCCAGATTTCAAAATATTTTCCGCAGCTGCATCCTGGCCTGCAGTTTTTTCCGCATTTTTTTTTCCCTGTATCGTAAAACATTTCCGTGTCAGGGCCGCATGGGCCTGTTTTTCCAGCTGGGCCCCACCAGTTCTCTTCTTTGGCATTGAAAAAAATTTTTTCTTTTGGAATTTTGCATTCTTGCCAGATTTTTGCGCTTTCTTCATCGCGCGGCGCATCCTTGTCGCCTGCAAAGCAGGTTACAAAAATCTTGTTTTTGTCCAAGCCAAGCCATTTTTTGCTTGTAAGAAATTCATAGCTCCACGAAATTGCTTCTTTTTTAAAATAATCGCCCAAAGACCAGTTGCCAAGCATGAAAAAAAATGTTAAATGAGATGCATTGCCGACTTCTTCAATGTCTCCTGTGCGAACGCATTTCTGGTTGCTTGCCAAGCGTTTTCCAAGCGGGTGGGGCTGGCCAAGCAGGTAAGGCACAAGCGGGTGCATTCCGGCAGCCGTGAATAAAACAGTCGGATCGTTTTCAGGAACAAGCGAAGCGCTCGGAATAATCGCATGTTTTTTTTCCTTGAAAAATGAAAGGTATTTTTCTACAAGCTGTTTTCCTGTCATCATAAGAACACTCTAAAAAATATTTGTGGAAAGGTTTAATACCATTTCATATTGGAAAGAAGAACTATGCAGATGCCTGCTACAAAGGAAAAGATTGTCTTATGGTAAGTGAGTTTTTCGCTTGATTCCGGGATTAGTTCGTCTCCGGAAATGTAAATCATCAGGCCTGCTGTAATGCCAATAATGAAGCCAATTGCTTCTCTTGGAATTGTCTGGTAGATTAAGAAAGATATTCCAAACCCAAACAATAACGGCAGGAGAGTTGAAACTGATTTTAAAAAGCCATTAAGCTTGCTTTTTGTGCAATAATATTGCGCAGAGGCAATTGCAATGCTTTCAGGAATTTTGTGGATGGTTATTGTAAAAGCAATTGCAATTCCTGCTTGAAGGTTTGAAAAAAGCCCTGTTGCAATTGCCATGCCTTCTGGAAAAGAGTGCAAAAACATTCCCGCAAAAAGAAAAAGGTTTAATTTTTTTATTTCAGAGTCATTTGAAACACATGTTTCGGGGTGAATGTGCGGCAAAAACCTGTCAAGCAAAAACATCAAGGCGGTTCCAATTAATACCCCCGCAATTATTGTCCAAACTGATGCAAATAAAAGCGCCTGTGGAATCAACTGCAGAAAAGCAATTGAAATCATAACGCCTGCTGCAAAAGCGAGCAAATGAAACATTACCCTCTCAGAGGGCCTTTTTATGATTCCAAGCAGGGAACCAAGGATGGGCCCTGCAACCAAAAGCGAAATAATAAGCAACAGTTCTTCCATGAAAAAAATAAAATAGGAAACAATTAAAAACATGGTTTGCAGTAAGTTTAGCATGCAATTGTCAAAACAGACAAAGTTTTATTGAATAATTTCATTTGTTTTTGTAGTGATTTTTGGAGAAGTGCTTTCTGCCCTTGCAGGAATTAATCCAATGTTCCTTGCAGCCCTTGTTCCAATCCTAATTTACTATGTAGTGCTGACTTTTTTGTTTGCATGGCTGTTTGAAAAAATAAAGGCATGGCAGTTTGCGCTCATTGCATTCATTTACGGCGGCACGGTTGAAGTCCTGCTTTTCAAGGGAATTCCAAACTTTTTAGTAGCGGGATTGTTCTATGTTTTCCTGTTCGGGGTGCCGTACGTGATAATAAAAAAATTAGTTAAGAACAAGTGAGCGAAGCAAACCACAGTTTGCCGAAGGCAAGATGCATAGCATCTTTCTTTGATTAAACTTTCTTGTAAAGAAAGTTTAGAGCAGTGGGTAGTAAGCCGGCTTCTGTTTCAACAATGCCAAACAGAGAAACATTAGAACAATATTTGACTGCTTGACATTGTTTAGCTTGCATTCGCCTGAGCGGCTCAAAGGCCTTGCACTCGCACAGCAATTGAAGCTGTGATTAACCACAGGCCGTTTCATCTTTCTGCTTGCGCAAAAAGTGTCGTTTCTGTTCCCGTGGAAACCCTTTCGAGTCCTGTTTTGTTTCAAGAGTGGCCGGACTTTCCTCAGCTGCCAAAACTTGCGTTTTGGTTACCGTCAGCAAGCCACCCACTACTCAAAAAGAATTATGTAGAGAATGATTTTTAAATTGAATTTTTTATATCAAATTATGAATTTTTTTGTTTATTTATTGCAATGTAAAGACAGCTCTTATTATTGCGGCTGGACAAACAACATTGAAAAACGAATCAAAGCGCACAATGCCGGAACAGCAAGCAAATACACGAATAGCCGCAGGCCTGTGAAACTTGTATATTTTGAAAAAGCCAAAAATCTGCCAAGCGCTTTGCAGCGGGAATTTCAAATCAAGCAATTAACCCGCAAACAAAAAGAAATCCTGGTTAATAAATTTCGAAAAAGCATTTTTAGGGAAAGAGATTTAAACAGGACTGTTCAGTGTAAATTATGAATCCTGCAAAATTGGTTTTTGTTTTATTCAATTTATCAATGGTTGGATATTTTGTTTATGGCTTTTTGTTTTCAAAAGAATCAAATTTTTGGCTTATAAATGATGGCATCAAAATTCTGCTGCTTGAATTGGCTACTATTTTTGTTGTCATCCTTTTTTTAGTATTTAGCAAAAAACGCAAACAATCAGACAGAATAACCAGACTGGCCTCTTTTATTTTGCTTGTAATATTTCTTGTAAGCAGTTTTTTTATTGCAGGAATAATTTGGTTCCTTTATTTCGCTGTTTCCTGCATAACCAAAGTTCTTGTAATTATTAAAACAAAAGAGGGAAGTGCTGAAGAAGCAATTGAAGCTAACAAAATACTGGGCTATCCTTTGGCTGCATTTGTTTTTAGCGCGCTTATTGCAAGCGTTTTTTCGCCAATTTCAAAACAAGCGGGTCTTGTTATTTTTGGCGCCCTATATTTTTTATTCCTGATTATATTCGAATTGCAATTAATCCCTAAATTAAGAAGCATGCAAAAGAAATTATCAGTTGCCAGCAATGCTATAAGAAAGCCCTAATTTAATCAGAAAAAAATTAAAGAGTGATGAATTCACGCATTTGGAAGATTGCTTTTTGCAGCTAATTACTTCTATTGAGTTGTTTGAACCCTCGGGTTTTTAGTATTGGAAGGCTGAACACGTCGCCGAAGCTTCGTGCTTACACCACCAACCTATCAAGCCAATGTTCTATTGGCACCCTCGCCCCTACAGCCAATTCTTTGCGGAATTGGTTTTCAGGGTTGATTGTCTAGTCTAAGGGGTTGTTTCGAGCTTAGATGCTTTCAGCTCTTATCAACTACAGCGTGGCTACCCAGCGATGCCTTGTCAGACAACTGGCACACTAGAGGCTGCAGTGCCACGTTCCTCTCGTACTGATGGCACTTTCCCCGCAGACAATCCGCACTTCTAACAGATAGTATCCAAACTGGCTCGCACCGTTCTTAACCCAACTAGCGAAAGGCTTTAATAAGTTAACACCTTCACCCTTGGCTGCTTGTGCACAGCCAGGATGCCTTGAGACGACGGCGAGGTAGCAAACCGCGGGGTCGATGTGGACTCTCACCCGCGACGACACAGTTACCCCCAGGGTAAGTTCACTGTAAGACCAGAGCTCCACTAAGGAGCTTCTGACGTTCGCTAGACCCTTCTTTCGAACCCACGACCCTTGTTGTGTAGGTCATGGTTAAGCCTGCTTTTGCTCTTGCACTCTACGATGAATTTCTAACTCATCTGAGCAGACCTTTGGGCGCCCCTGATATCTTTTCAGGGGCGTACCGCCCCAGTCTAACTACCCACCAAACGGTGTCCTCCTGTCGGAGTTAGCGATATGATTTCCAAAGGATGGTGTTACATTGTTGCTCCACAGCTCCTAGCGAAACTGTTTCGACGCTCCCATCTACACTATACTCTAAAAAACATACCACAGCGTCAGGCTGTAGTAAACCTCCGTGGGGTCTTCTCTTCCCGTTAGAAGATCGCGGCATATTCACCGCGTAGCAAGTTCATCGGGCTGAATGTAGGGACAGCGGGGATCTCGTTGCTTCATTGGTGCAAGCCGGCATTCAACCGGCAAGGTATTACGCTACCGTGAGAGCCTCAGAGTTAGGCCCGCTCTTCACCAGCGCTTAAATCCCTTGAACAGGATCTTCACGTACTGGCAGTGAGCAGAGGTCAGCCTCCATTTTCATCCTTACGGACTTACGGAGACCTGTGTTTTTGTTAAACAGTCGGACCCCCCTTGTTATTGAAACCTGCCTTCTGCAAGGCAGGCACCCCTTATACCAAAGATACAGGGCTAATTTGCCGAATTCCCTTACATCCTTTATCCCGTTACGCCTGAGCTTTTTCTGCTAGGGCACCTTTCTCAGTTCTCGGTACGGTTGTTTCAAATCCTTTTTGTTTTCTTTTTCAAGGGTTCTAGGCCTCAACCAAACCTTGCGGCTATTCCTGGCTTTAGTCTCCTTCTCACCATTATGGTTCTCCAGAGACTTATGCCAGTTAAACAGGCAGACAAGCCTGCTTGGCTTAGCCCAAAACGTCAGAAAACAAACTATCGTTGCCGGAATCGTATTGAAACAGTACAGGAATATGAACCTGTTTCCCATTCCCTTTGTTCGCTTTACGAAAAAAGTTAGGACCGACTAACCCTTAGCTAAAGATTAGCGCTAAGGAACCCTTGCCCTTTCGGCGGAAGGAATTCTCATCCTTCTATCGTTACTACTAGTACAAAGATCTGTATCTTTGACTGCTCTACAAGAATTTTCACCCTTGCTTCAAGGCAATCAAAGCACCTCCTTACTGGCAATCACTATCAAGTGATTCCCCAAGGTATCGGCAACTGGTTTAGCCCCGATTATTTTTAAGGCCCTTTCCCTGGGTAGGTGAGCTGTTACGCACTCTTTAAAGGATGGCTGCTTCTGAGCCAACCTCCCTACTGTCTAAGAGAAAGGACTCTTTTCAGATTACACTTAACCAGTATTTTGGGGCCTTAACCTTGGTCTGGGTTGTTTCCCTTTCGGATACCGAGCTTACCCCGGCACCCCGACTCCTGCCTTCAACAATGACAACAGATTGGGAGTTTGATAAGAAAGCTACCCCTTTCGGGGCAGTACTTTCTATTCAGTATCTCTACACCGTTATCCATTTCCGGCAAGGCTAACCTAAGAGTTATTTCAGGAGGAACCCGCTATTACCAGTTTAGATTCGTATATTGCGCCTAAACCCAGATCACCCAAACAGATAGACTAGAACTGGATGCAGTCTTCCACCACTCGGATGAATGGTTTCAACTTGCCCGGGCTTAGATCAACTGGTTTCGGGTCTGATGATAGTGACTTAAGTTTTTATTCTCGCAGCCTCGTTCAACACTGCGCTGCCTTGCTTTAGCTACGATTTCTTCCTTGAAGGAATTAATCTCGCCACTACCATAAACTCCTTCGCTCGTGCTTCGTGACGTACGATACAATTTTGATCAGCTTGCATCAATTGCAAAATTTCTAATGCTTTTTTCTGCAGGCTTCGACTCTTTAAAACTGTATCCGGATGTAACCGTTTAGTTTCAAGTGCTTTTCAACCCCTGTTAAGGGTACTTTTCAACTTTCCCTCACGGTACTAGTTCGCTATCGGTCTCAAGACGTGTTTAGAATTGGAAGTTAGTGCCTCCCATTTTTTGACGCAAAATCCAATGCATCATACTCTTGAACTCCTTCAATCAACCAATCAGGTTTCGTTTACGAGGCTGTCACTCTTTATTGCGGGCCTTTCCAGGCCACTTCAACTTGCCGTTTTGGTTGTAAAAGGCTCACACCACATTTCCCATGCATTACTGCCCGGGATTCGGTTTGTCCTGTGCTGTTTTCGCTCGCTGCTAATAACAGCATCTTTATTAATTTCTCTTCCTGCGGATACTAGGATGCTTCCGTTCACCGCGTTCCCAATCCTTTCGGATCAATTAGGGGATCCCTGGTTCAAAGACTGCATGCGTCTCGCCAGGGCTTATCGCAGCTTGCCACGCCCTTCTTCGGCGCTTGAGCCAAGTTATTCTCTAAACGGTTTGCACGGTTCTTTTCAGAACTCTAGTAGTAATTAACTGCTACTTGGCGAATCTTCCAAAATGCGTGAATCATCAAACCTTAAACGTGTAATTCAAGGTCCTCTTCCTTTAGTTGCAAAAAACCTTGCAACCTGCATTCACAAACAGCCTTTAAAAAAGGCTGGCGAAAAATGCTTCGCCGTGAAAATTTAATTGATAATATTTGTGAACATAATTTTGCAAAACTTTTTTTAAATTTTTAATTTTTTTTATTTTCTGCGTTGGCGGAGTCTTTGGACTCTGGCTCTTGTTTGTTGTTCTCCTTCACGCGTTCGTGCTTCTGCCAGTTTATATTCAAGCGCGGTTATCATGTACTTGATTCTGGCTTTTGCACCCGGACTTATTCTCTTGAACTTAGCCTTTAATGCAGCCAATTCCGTCCATAATTCACTTGCACTTTTTGTAGATTTCACTTAATCATCTTCCCTATTTTTTGTGTGGACTCAACGGGATTCGAACCCGTGGCCTCGCGGATGCAAACCGCGCGCTCTACCAACTGAGCTATGAGCCCGGGCAAAGCCCGTGAGTTTGTTTTTGCCTAACAAAAAAAATTTTTTTATTAAAATTTATAAAAATTGTTTTTGCGAAGCAAAAACTTCTTTTGATTAAACTTTTCTTTTTAAGAAAAGTTTAGCAGGCTTACTTGAATCTCTGATTCAATTTAGGTTTGGTTACAATTTTTCTTTTTTAAGAAAAGTTTTTAAAGGAGGTGATCCGTCCGCAGGTTCCCCTACGGACACCTTGTTACAACTTAGCCCGTCTCGCAGAACTCAGAATCGTTGCTCTCAGAAGAGAACATCTCATCCAGGCTCTACTCAACTGGCTTGATGGGCGGTGTGTGCAAAGCTCAGGGACGTATTCACCGCAGTATAATGAACTGCAATTACTGGGGATTCCAGGCATTCACGAGGGTGAGTTACAACCCTCGATCCGGACTGAGGCTAAGGTTAAGAGATTAACTTCGCCTTTCGGCGTTGTGACCCGTTGTCTTAGCCATTGTATGCCGCGTGTTGCCCAGGGCATTCGGGCCATACAGATCTACCGTGGCCCACTCCTTCCTCAACATTGCTGTTGCAGTCCCCATAGAGTGCCCAAAAAAAATTTCTTTGGTTGCAACTATGAGTGTGGGTCTCGCCCGTTGCCTGAGTTAACAGGACGCTTCATAGTACGAGCTGACGATGACCATACAACACCTCTCAGCGTGTCAGGAAAGCCCTTCAGACTGTCCATCATTCTGCTGTCGGCCCTGGTAAGATTATCTGGGGTTGTATCCAATTGAACCGCAGCATCCACCCCTTGTAGTGAGCTCCCGCCAATTCCATTAAGTTTCACCCTTGCGAGCGTACTTCCCTGGCAGTGGACTTAATGGCTTCCCTTCGGCACTCCGGCACCTCGAGGGTGACGGAACACCTAGTCCACATCGTTTACGGCTGGGACTAACCGGGTATCTAATCCGGGTCGCTCCCCCAGCTTTCGTCTCTCACTGTCGGACCCGTTCTGGTTAAGCGCCTTCGCTACTGGTGGTCTTTCTGGGATCATAACATTTCACCGCTACTCCAGAAATTCCCTTAACCTCTCCCGGTCCCGAGTCCAAGAGTATCTTTGGCAATTCCAATTGTTAAGCAACTGGATTTCACCAAAGACTTTTTGAACAAGCTACAGACGTTTTAGGCCCAATATTAGCGGATACCACTTGTGGAGTACGTATTACCGCGGCGGCTGGCACGTATCTTGCCCCCCACTTATTCGCCGAGTTTTTTACACTCGACAAAAGCAAGCATAGCTTGCACTCGAAATCCCCCTATCACGCTTTCGCGCATTGTAAAGTTTTCGCGACTGCTGCACCCCGTAGGGCTAGGACCCTTATCTCAGTGTCCTTCTCCGGGCTCCCTCTTCCAAGGCCCGTATGGATCAATGGTTTGGTGGGCAGTTACCCCGCCAACAGCCTAATCCACCGCAGACTCATCCTTGAGCGCATTGCAATAGCATGCATTGCAATGCTTTTTAGCAATCAAACCTTCCAGTATCAATTGCCTACGAAGTATTATGCCCAGTTTCCCGGGTTTGGCTCCTCTCAAGGGCAGATTATCCACGTGTTACTGAGCCGTTTGCCGGAAGCAAGCATAGCATTGCCTCCAAGACTTGCATGTCTAAATCGGATTTCGATAGCAGTATCCTCCAGCAGGATCAGCTGGAATTACTCTTTTCAAATTTTTTTTAATAAGCCGCTTATTTTCAGATGGTTCTTTTTGAAAAAGAGTTTTGGAAACCTTAATTGGAATTGGATTACACAATTTTGCTTTTTGATTTTTTGCGTGAGCAAAATTTTCATTTTTGCTTTAGCAAAAATCTTTCTTTTGCAAACTTTTCTTTTTTAAAGAAAAGCTTGTAACCAAATGTCCTATGAAAAAGCGATTTTTTTCAGCCTGCATCATGCCAAAAAAAGCTTTGGCACTCATGATTGCGAGCCATAATGCTTTTGTTTTTAATAATAAAAGCACAAGGCAAAGCCTATGCTTCTTTCTTGCCCAAAAGCTTTAACGCTCCCAGCATAGCTGGTAAAATTCGCAATCTATTTCTGCATTGTTTGCACAATGCAATTAGGCTCAATTATTATAGTATTTATTATCCTATTTGTCTTTAAAAAGCTTTGCTGTTCAACAAAGAGAATTAGCCTTAAAAAAACCTAAAAAATTTTAAATTTTAGATTACTTTTTCATTTATTATTGGCTGATTTTTTTGTAAAAAAAATTTTATTTGCCTGTTTTTGGGGAAACTTCAAGC
>JAGVNX010000014.1 GCA_020053055.1 Candidatus Iainarchaeum sp. | reverse complement strand
TTTGCCTTGAACACCCCGTTTTCTTCTTCAACAATGTTTTCCTTTGCATGTTCAAACCATTTTGCATGGGTAATATCCGCAGTGCCACAAACATCAAGGCCCTTCAATCTGGCCTGCTCTGCGATTACAGGCAAAAGCATGTTTTTGCTTACACCGCCAGAATGCAGGCCGTGAAAATGCAAATCACAATTATATTCTTTCATTTTTGCACCTGTTTTTTTTTGCTTTTGTTTCTTTGTCTGCGAAGAATCCTTTCGCGTTTCCAGAAAGAGGAATGTTTTTTTACGAATTGCTTTATTTGTTCAAGGGTTGCGTTGACCGGCAGGCCATTAAACGTTAAAATGAGCTGAGCATTGCGTGTTTGAAGGATTTCGTCCAATTGGTTTTCCGAAAGATTTCGGATTAGGACTGAACTGACAAGAGCTTCTTCCCTATATTGCGTATAATTCTCTCGGAGTTTTGGTAGACTGAGCATTAAATCCACTATTCCTCTTTTGTAGTCTAAATCGGATGGATTTTTTCTAGTTATTAGTTTTCGGATGACGACCACAGCAGGAGTGAATACTTGCGATGGCATATCCCGGCTGCTTGGAATTCCTTCTCGTTGAAGCTCTCCAGATAACAAAGAATGCAGCGTGCCGTACTCTACAACTGCGGGTTTTTGGCTTCTTTTTATCGTTCGCCGAATGAGTTTGTGACGAAAAATATCTTTTGTCGCGGTAGCTATGAAGTATTGCCTGCCAGCTTCCAGAATGGCAGTTAAGGGAATTTGAGGCATCTTTAACAATTGCATCAAGCGGTTTTCTCGGGTTTCTTCTTCGTTGTCTAATGCTTTTAGCGTTTTTTTCTCTTCGATAGTGTCCAGTGTTTCGCCTACCACGTAGCTTTTTCCTGCTTTTTTGGCGCTTTTGAAAAAACGAAGGAGCGTTTGGATTTTGCGGTTGGGTTCGTTCCTTATCTCCTTTGGCTGACCACGAAAACCTTCAAAAATAAGCGTTTCTGCTCTTCTGACATTTTTTCCTAATGTGGTGGCGTCATGTATTCCGTGTGTTTTGAAAATGAAATGAACCGATTTTTGTTGGCTTGGTTTCATTTTTTTCACTCTTTTTTTGCTTTGCAGATATATAAAATTTGGTTTAATTCTTTTATTTCAGGTTTTAATCCCGTTGTTTCAAAAATCTTTGTTAGTTCTTCTTTTGTAAATTGTTCAAATTCAAAGCCTTCTTTTGTTATTACGGTTGTGCCTTCAATTTTTGCGATTTCAACCCCTGCCCTGCTGTAACTTGCCAATCTTTCTTCCAGAGCCTTTTCAGAATAAACACTGATTATTATTGTTCCGCCATTTTTTGCAACGCGCTTCATTTCTTTTAATGCTTTTATTTTGTTTTCGCCTAGATTGCCAAAAGTATTGCCCATGCAAATGGCATAATCAAAATAGTTTTCAGGGAATTTAAGATTTGTTGCTTCTCCAAAAAGGATTTCAATATTGCCAAATTTCTTCATTTTTTTCTTTGTGCCCTCAAGCAGTTTCTTGTTGTGGTCTATGCCGACTATTTTTTTGCAAATCCCATTAATAGCTTCAATGTTTCTGCCAAATCCGCATCCGACATCCAGAATAATTGAATTTTTTTTTATATTTTGTTTTAAGTAATCATTTTCTTTTTCAAGCCAGTCTTTTATCAAAGGGGAGGCGTTTTGTACATACGCTTCCCAATGCTCAAAAATCGATTTGTTCCCAGCCATTTTTGCACCTTAGATATACTAAAAAGAATTTGCAATTTTAATTAATATGCTATGGTTGAATTGTTTAAAGCGAGTTTTTTTGAAAAACTGGAAAATAATTCAGTGAAATGCTTTTTGTGCCATCGCAATTGCATTATTGCCGAGTCAAAAACCGGTTTTTGCGGAGTGCGCAAAAATGTTTCAGGAACGCTTTTTTCCCTTGTTTATGGCAGGGCTCTTTCAATGCAGATTGACCCGATTGAAAAAAAGCCATTGTTTCATTTCAAGCCAGGCTCTAAATGCCTGGGCATTTCAACTTTTGGATGCAATTTTTCCTGTTTTCATTGCCAGAATTATTCGCAAAGCCAGATGCGCAATGAAGCGCAAATTTTGAAAGTGCCTTTTACTGCCCCGGAAAAAATTGTTGAAACAGCGCTTTCCGCAGGAATAGAAGGGATTGCATATACGTATAATGAACCAGTTATCTTTGCAGAATTTGCTCTTGACACAATGAGGCTTGCAAAGAAAAAAGGCCTTTACAATGCCTGGGTTTCAAACGGCTATATGGGCAAAGAATGCGCGGAAACAATAGCGCCTTTTTTGGATGCGATTAATATTGACTTGAAAGGCGGCACGGAATTTTATAAAACAGTTTGTGGAAATGCAAAGCTTGAATTTGTGAAAAATAACATTGAATTTTTTCACAGCAAAGGGATTCATGTTGAAATTGCCTATTTGATTATTCCGGGTTATAACGATGCAGAAAAGGATTTCAAGGGAACAGCGGATTTCCTTGCAGGCATTGATTCAAAAATTCCTTTGCATTTTTCAAGATTTTTTCCAGCATACAAAATGGCCAGCTTGCCTCCAACAGAGGTTTCGAAGCTTGAGATGGCAAAAAAAATTGCTGAAAGCTCCGGGCTTGAATTTGTTTTTTTGGGAAACGTGCAGGGAAACGAGAATTCCACTTGCCCAAACTGCAAAAGCCTGCTTGTTGAAAGAAGAGGTTATTCAGCTGAAATCAAGGGCCTTGATGCAAAAGGAAACTGCAAAAAATGCGGTTGCAAAACAGGAATTGTTTTGTGAGCGAAGCGAACCGCAATTTGCCCAAGGCAAATTATTCTTTTCCCAAGGCTTTTCTTGCTTGCAAGAAAAGGCTTTTTCAGAACAATCCAAAAAATTTTAGCAGTAGCATTGCCCCAATTCCCGCCAAGCCAAAAATAGCGCTTATGATTACTGCGGGCAAAAGCGGCAATTCAACATGAAAAACAAAATGGATTATTCCAAGGGCAATTATTCCCAGAATGGAATTTACTATTATCTGCTTTATGAACAATACAAGGGCAATTGCAATTATAATAAGCGCAATTCCGCCAATTAAAATTGCCGGGTTATTTGCTATCTGCATTGCTGCGCCAGCAGTGCTGTCCAAAGGCGCTTCAAGCAAAAAAACAGGAAAATCCATGAATAATTATTTTTGCAATCTGTTTTAATTAGTATTTTTTTGAATAGTGGCGGGTTTTTAAATTTTTTTAACAAACCCTTTATTATGCCAAAATTTACTGAAGAGCAAAAAAAAATTGCAATGCTGTTATTGCATGGGCCGAAAACAATGGAAGACCTGAACAAGCAATTAAATTTGCCTTACAACAAGCTATCCGAAGAAATAAAAGAAATGCTCAAAGTGGGTGTAATTATAAAAGAAGGCTTTCCCACAAAATACAAATTAAAAGAAAAAATTGCCTTAGAAGTCCTGAGAAGAAAAAAAATTGCCGAAGAAGACAACAATGCCATAAGAATAAGGGCATACATTGAAATGCAGGCAATAGAAGAAGACCTCTTGAAAAAAAACCTTGAAAAGCTAGCCGAAGCAATGCAAAAAGACCAAAATTTTACTGTTTACAGCCTGGAAAAAGCAAAAATAGTCCAAGAATCAGAATATTATTTTTCCTACATTGAAGTAAACCTTTCAATAAAAGACTTTGATTCATTAGTAAGATTCATGTACTTTTATGGCCCAAGCTCAATAGAAGTAATAAGCCCTGACAAAATAACTTTTGCATCGCACGATTTGCAAGACGGCTTAATAAACATGGCAGACATGATAAACAAATACTCAGCATACATAGCAAAAAAACTAAACAAAGAAGAACTAGACAAATTCCAGGAAAAACTATACCACTAACCAACAAAACCAAAAAAACAACAAGCAAATTTTAAAAAAACCGTTAAAATTCGTTATACAACGATTATTTGAATTTTCGACGAACGCACTAATAGTTCGGCAATCGCCTTACTATTGTTCAACAAGAGCAGAAAAAAACCCCTTATTAACAATTTAAAGAAATTAAAAAAATGTTATTTGGCGAAACGTATTTAAACCTCCCCAGTAGTAATTAGTAGTGAGTCTAGCTAGACACAATGCCTTCGAGTTTTAACCATTAACGAGTTAACACGCTCTGGGCAAAAAATCTAGACTTATTCTTTATATAAAAAAACAAAAAAATTTGAGGTGAAACGAAAATGAAAGGACTGAACATAAAAAAACTAGCTGCAATCGCAGTTGGTTCAGCATTAGTAGGTTCAGCTCTGGCCCCAATGGTAGCGGCTGCTGTAATGAACACAACAGACCAGCTTACAAAAGCTGATTTGGTGAACACTACAACAGGAGCGCCAATGGTACAGGTTGCTGTAGGTTCGAACGCAGCAATATCTGACTTTATATGGGCCGGAAACATAGCTGCAAAAGTCGCACAGTTGGCTACAACAGAACAAAGCGTTGTGGTTACAGCAGGAGACGAAGCAGGCAGCACTCCGACAGTATCTGACAAAATGGTGGATGTAACAGTAGGGGGAACATCATCCTATTCTTCAGAATCCTCTTACACAATGCAAGACACAAACTACCCAATGAATTCATCAACTCCTCAAGCAGCACACGAATTTGTTAGGGAAATTACAAAATCAAACAATATGACCTTCCTAATGAATGACACAAAAGTATACACGTATAATGGTTCAACCAGTTCTTTGCAAGTTAAAGAAGAAATTCAGATAGATGCAGATGCAAAGTTTGACAAAACAACTCCAATCAAAGATCTCGGATTATTCATAGGGCAATCAGGGTTCAAATATGTTTTGTCTTTTGGTTCAGCTACAAACAATGGAATTCCGGCAGAATCATTAGCAGGCTCAGGGCTAGCATTTGATGACGGGGACAATGACAATGTAGTGATACCCTTTTTGGGAGAAAGCTATACTGTTAACCAAATTGACAAGACTGCATCCCCCATTACAATGAGGCTAATCAAAGAATCTTCAAAAACAACTTACTACGAAGGCAATGAAATAACGGGCCTTAAAGGAAAAGGCGCTTATGCAGGAAAAGAACTTAAAGTAAAAATTGCTGCGATAACATCAACTGGCGCAACCCAGTTATATCAAGCAAGAGTTGACCTCTATGACTCAGAAGGAAACCTGGTTGACACACAAACAATAAGTTCTGGCGCGTTTTTGGATCAGACATTCCTCAGTGGCGGAACCTATGTATTGGACAGCACAGTGTATATTTCAACAATAGCACTTGAGACATCAACAAACAAAGGCTATTTGACAGCAACAGTAGGAACAGGAGTTTTGAGGCTGGCTGACACAAAGCAGTTCCCATATGATTCTTCAGATACAAATGTAAGCAATGACTATTGGATTGCAAACCTTGACTTTAACAGTGCGCAATCAACAGTACCATCAAATGTCACAACACTGCAGAAAATAACGATTAAAAATTCAGTGCAAGTATGGAATAACACTACTGGCTACAATCCAGTGTTTGCAGGAGACCAGTCCTTAATAGAAGCCCATAAAACAGGTTCCCAAGAAGCAAAGTTTTTGGAGGGCTTTGGACTTGGAGAAGGTACTCTGGGATACAACTTTGTAAGGCTGAAATTCGATGGTTTCAAGCAAGACAAAACAATAATTACCCAGAAGATCGGAAAAACATCAGATTGTTCAGGAGTCAGCAACACAGGCTGTGCAGTATACAAGGATTCAGGAAACATTGACAGAGTAATTCCATTCTATATAGAATTAGGCTCTCTAAGCACTGGGACAAGCTGGCAACCCTTCTATATAAGCAACGCAACCTTTTGGTACAGATGCGACAAAACAGACGCAAATATCAGAACAGGCGACGGCAACTATCTGAATGGAGCAAGGTACACTTGGAATGCAGACTATAACAGTATGACAGACTATGGACTAAAAGACCTAAACACAACTCAAAATCTCGGTGTTACAGTTGACTTTAACGGTGTTACATACACATTGACTGGAACATTGAGGGCAATGGGTTATGAAGGCCTTTTAGCAGACGGTAACTGCCAGTTCTCAAGCACAGACCCAGGAACAACAGCAACATACATTGGAATGGGTGACTCAACTCCACAGAACAACACAATATACTATTCAGACACAAACGGTGCAAGGCAAGGAAAAGCATCATCCCCATTGTTATTCACAGCATCAAGTATTACGGACACATATGGGTATGCATTCACAGCTAATGAGGAGTACGGTAAAGGATACCTATTGCTTAACAGGACAACAAACTTCAGCAGCCCATACTCTAACTTTGATGTAACCTTTTTGGGTTCAGGCAAGGGAGAAACAGGCATGCTGGTTTTGCCAGCAGGCGCAAGTTTAGGAAACATGGGCCTCGGCACAGCATCAAATTACAGGGCACATTATCTGCCAGATATAGAAGCATTAGGCCAGGTATCAGGAAATAGTGACTATGTCATTGCACAGTTTGCTGTTGATGCAAATAGCACTGCAGGACAGGACATGAATGTCAACATAGATACAGGCACAGGAAAACCAATTGCTTTCCCGAATTCAGAGCTGAGCAATTGGAGCGTTGATGTCAATGCAGCCCCGAATGGAATTCCTTGGACACTGACAACAAACACAAGTTCCGATGTCTATCTGCAGAAAGCATACCTTGACTATGGCACAAAAGTAGAAGTGAACAGCGACTATGTCACAATAACAGGTCCGGAAACCCAGACTTACTTAAAGTTGACTTTAATTGGAAAAGGAGCAACAACTACAGTAAGCGGCGGAGAAACATTAACAGGACTTGCAGAAGGCGCAAAAGGAAAGACAACAGGCGGCACAGAAGTCACAGTTGACAAAATCAATGTGACAGCAACTTGCCCAGCAGCAGGCGGCGCAGTAGCAGCACCAGCAACCTATAGCAAAGCATATCCAATAGGCGAAATGGTTGTAGCTGATACAGTTGCACCGGCCAAAGCCATCATAGTTGGTGGATATTTGGTTAATAACCTGGCAAGAGACGTTGTCTTGTCTGACGGCACAATGCTGACAGAAGCCCTGACAGCTTCAGGCGACAGAGTCGTTGATGTGTTGAATGACGGCAGCGTTATAGTTGCAGGATACACAGCATCAGACACTAAGCAGGCAGCACAGGACTTAATAGCAGCACTGGATGCATTACTGGGATAAACCAGTTTTTTTTCAAAAACAAAAAATCAGGCTTTAAAACCTGATTTTTTTCTTTTTCTTTTTTTTTAACAGGTTGTTTTTGTAAAAACAAAAATTGGTTATGTATACTAATTTGTTTTTGTGCAATTTTTTTTTTCATTATGCGTGAATTAAAAAACTGTTTGCTCCAATTTTTTTTAAAGGTTTTTTTTATGAATAAAAAAAATATTTTTTATCTTACTGCTTTTTTTGCTGCCCTTGCCATTATTGCCTGGGGAGCAACTTTTGCCCTTGCAAAATCAAATTTTGTTTATAATTATAATGCCAATGGCCTGCTTGTAAGGTCTAATGATTTTGACCCTAAAGTTTATTTTGCAGAATTAGGTGATTCAAGCAATTTTATTGTTTCGCCCGAAATGCATGAGTCTGTTTCTGCTGATGACCATTCTGTTTTTGGTGCTGCAAATATTTTTTCCGTGGTTTTAACTGGCAACAAAAAGACTGTTGTAATGATTGTGCGGGTTTTGGATTCAAGCAATTCCCTTGCTTATTGCATGACAAACAAGGGCAGTACCCAGGTTTCTGAAAAAATTTCCAGGGAACAATGTCTTGCATATTTGGATTCAAATGCTGCAGTGAAAATAATGGTTGATTACCCAAGCGAATCTTTTCAGGCAGCTTCGGCCGTTCTTGAAAAAGACAGGATTGCAATAAGGACAAATAATGCCTCTAACATTGGGAATGCTGCTTTTTTGGTTTCCGCAATAATGTACGAGAACACAGAAGAAATAATCAGCAAATCAAACGACATTGTTGGAAGCGTGCTTTCAGGCGGAATTCCAAAAATTAATTAAAATCTTTTTTATTTTTTCCGTTTTAAGGCGAATTCTGATGATTGGAAAATACACCCAATTTTTTCTGATTTTAGCGGGAATTTTTGCAGTGTTAGGGATATTCTCTATTCTTACAGATTCTTTTAATGCAATAGCAAGCGCAAACCACTTTTTTTTAATTCTCGCATGTGTTTTTTTCATTGTTTCAATACTCATATGGGTTTTTTCGTGGGCTTTCCTGCTTAAAAAATGTGCAAATTTGCCTTTTAAAGGCGTGGTTTTGGCTGGTTGCTGTTCTGTTTATGGGTCTCTTACCCCTTTTCAGTTTGGAGCTGACGCTTTAAGAGCCTTGCTTTTAAAAAACTGGTTCAAGGCTTCTTATTCGGATTCTTTGGCTGCTTCAATGATTACAAAAGGCCTGAAATTCCTTTTGATTTCAATCCTTGCTTTTATTTCAATGTTCCTGCTGTTTTTTTCACAGGCAAATGTTTTTTTCAAAACAGCTTTTTTTTCCGGCTTTATTGTCATTGTGCTTGCCGCTGCATTGTTCCTGCTTCCAATGAACAAGAAAATCGGGTTAAAAATTGCAGGCCTTTTCAAATGGCTTGGAAAATTTTGGAAAAAATTTTTGGCTGGAGAAAAATTCTTTGAAACATATTCCCAGTATCTCGGGGCCACGAGCAAGAAAACCCTGCTTGTTGTTTTCCTGCTTGTTGGAATTTCGCTTTTTTTTGAATTTTGTTCCCTGCTTTTCTGCTTTAGTGCAGCTGGCGCTGCATTGCCAATTGAAATAGGAGCCACGCTTTTTGTAATTGCTGTTGTACTTGACAGGGCGCCTTTTTTGCCAAGGGGCATTGGCCTTGTGGAATCAATCGGCTTCTTTTTTGTTTCAATTAACCTGCCGGAAATTGCTTCCCAAAAAATAGCTGCTGCGCTTATACTTTATGCAATTGCCCGCATTGTTGTCCCCACAATTTTAAGTTTCCTGCTTTACATTGCCTGCACAAAAAAATTTTCCACAGTGAAGAATTGCAAAAACAGTTTACCAGATAATGTTTCTCGCGAAAAGAAAAGCAAGAAACCAGAACAGGCAGTTAACAAAAACAATTAGCCAGATTATTCCCGCAATCTGCCATTCTTTCATTGGGCCAAAAATTTTTATTATTAATTTTGCAAAATCCAGCCTTTCTTTTTTATCAGGATAATCAGGGATTCCAAGTTTTCCGTTTTCTAAAATTGCATAAGGCAGAATTGCCTTTTGGCTCAGGTCTTTTTTGTTTGTCCTCAGCTTAAGGGCAAAAAAATCTATTAAGTGCGGCAGGTAAAACATGAAAACTGTTGCCATGAGAAGCATGTTTGCAGTCAAGACAAGCATGCAGCCAATCATGCCCCCCATAAGCAAGGTTCCGGAATCCCCGGGAAAAACCTTTGCCGGAAAAAAATTCCAGAACAGCAATCCCAGAATTGCCGCCGAAAAAACAATTGCCAGCAAAAAAAACTGTGTTGTAACAAGCAAAATTGCTACAAAGCAGGAAATTATGAATCCGCTTCCGATTTCCCAGCCATTCAGGCCTGCAAAAGTGTTCTGCAGTGCTGCCAAGCCCACAATGTATGCTGCAAGAAGCGGTGCAAGAGCCCAGTGCGGGGCAAACAAAAATGAAAATGCAAGCGAAAACAGGCAGACAGGAATTGCCCTTGCTTTCCAGGACAAGCTGCCCCTGTATTTTTTCTTCAAATCATCAAGCAAGCCAATTATTGAATATCCGCTTACTGCAAGGCCCAGGACAAAAAACCCAGTGTTAAAATTTTCAAATGCGATAATAATAAAAATTCCAATCCAGAGCGGAACAAGCAGTGCAATTCCGGTTGCTTCCGGCAAAAAAATTTCTTTTTGCTTGTTAATGTCTTTTCCAAGCACTTTCATTTTTTTCATTTTTTTTGCAGCAAAAAAAACGCTTGCAGCGCTGATGAAAAAAATTCCTGCAAACAATATTGTAATGTTCATTCAAATGCCTTCTTTTTTCTCTGTTAATTGCTGTTTATTTGTATGTCCTGTTTTTTCTTTTGTCCACTTTTAGTATTTCAATTCTTTTTTCTTTCCAGTAAACATCATAGATTATGCGAATTTTTTGGATTCTGATTCTGTAAGTGTTTGCGCTTCCGCTTAGTTTTACAACATTGAATTCATCAATGGGCACTGGGGTTTCCTTTAGTTTTATCATTAAATCCAAAAGCTTCAGTTTTAATGCTGCATTAAGCTTGCCGATTTGTTTTTCTATTCTTTTTGACGGCTTGAGTTCAAAAGGCAATTGAATCACTTTGAAAGCAATGAAAAAAGTTTTTTTTCAGAAATAGTTTTTCCGATTTTTATTTCTTGCCGTATTTTTTCCAATTCTGCAGCTTCTTTTGAGCTTATTTTTACTTCAGGAATAACTTTTTTTTCAAGATTTGCCACTTTTACTTCCAAAGAATTAAGCTTGTCATAAACCAATTGCAAGGTAATAGTTTCTGCGCCCATTCAATCACCAATCAAATATTGTGTTGCAAGGATTATAAAAAAATATGCCCAAATTCACAAAATTGCAATTTTATTTGCATTGTTTCACTCTTTGTTTTTCATTAACTCTGCCAGTACAGTTGTCGCATAATTTCCTTTGGTTAATTCAAAGCTTATTTTTGCAAACAATTTTCCCTCGTTGAATTCGTCTTTGCCAATTTCAAGCAAAACCATTTTTTCAGGGACAAGAACAATTGCCTTTCTGCTGCCTTTGGAAGAAACTTCCGGCATTTCTTTCACTTTAAAACTTGCCAAATCAACGCTTTCTTCGTCAAGCACTTTTTTTTCAATCGCCCCTGGTTTTCCCAAAGCCAGTTCTGATTCAAAACCAGGCAAAACAATGCTCGGCACTCCATCAATCAGAACATCGCCTTCAACAGGCTTCAAGCCCAAGCCTGATTTCAATCTTTCTTCAATTATCCTGTTGAACAAATAAGACTGGTAAGCATGGGTAAACAAAAAACGCAGTTGCTTTGGCAATTTTCTGAAAGCCCCTGCAAAATCATTTGGATACCTGCACAAATGATGAATCAAAGCCCTTTCAGGCCTGTATTCAATTGGAAACTCTTTGCTTGCTTTGCTGAAATCCATGGTTTCTGCAAGATTTTTTCTCGCAATTTTGATTTCGGGCTTTTCTTTTTCCCCCTGCATTGTCAAAAAAAGCATTACCCCTTCTTTCAGGTTTCCATTTACAAATTCTCTTCCCACAAGATGGGTAACGCTTCTCACTCCGCCAAATCTTTGTTCCCCAAAAAAATTTGCAATTCCCTTTTCAGCTTCAGCAAAAAAATCTTCAATTCTTTTTTTCAATTCTTTTTCTTCCAAATCAATTGCCCTGATTGTAATAACAAACCTGTTGCCTTTCAGCATCCCGATTTCAATCCTTTCTGATTGCCATTTCAAAGGCCTCAAATCAATTGTCCTGCTCTGAAACAATTTTAATTTTTCCGAGTCAGGAGAAAAAATTGTAATAAACTGGCAGGTGATTGCTCTCTTATCCTTCATTCCCGCATAACCAAACCTTTTCCTTGACAACTGCAAAAATCTTGAAAGCCTGCGCAGAACAAAATTTTCATCAGCATTGCATTTTTCAAGCTCGCACAACAACTGGCTGTTTTCCCTCTGATTGTCATTTTCCGGAACAACAATCGGAGTAGCCTTGTCCATTGCATTTTCCAGCAAAAACCTTTTCACTTCCGCAATTCCATTCAGGCCAATTTCCTCTACAACAAAATCAGAATACCTCTGTTTGATGCGCCCGCCGATTCCCCTGCTTTTTGTTGAATAACATTGCATAAAAATCAGTCTTTTTTCGCTGAAGGCTTCCAGTTTTTTTTGATTTTTACTATTGCTTTTACTTGCAATCGTCTTACCGCTTCCTTTGTTACTTCCCTGCCAAATTTTCCAGCAAATTCTTTGCCAATTTCTTCAAGTTCTTTTGCATCCAATCTGCCGAGAATCACAAACGTTTCCTTTGCATTAAGTTTTGTTTCTGGGTCCAAGGCAATTCTTGTAATCAAATCTCTGACTGGTCCATAGCCCATTTTTGCAACGACGTCAATGTTGAGGCCAAGATTTCGCAATAAACTTCTTGCTCTGACAGGGACTCTTGCAAGTTCCCAGCCGCTTGGCTTTTTGGATTCAACTGGAGTTAAGCGGCGTACAGGCTCAATTTCCTCACCAGCACTATTAACAGGCATTTGTCTTAACCTTTGTTTGCGCAAACTCCGGTACTTATTAAAGCAAAACCATTTTACATAATTGCCAATCCAAGTTGAAACTTTCGTAGTTTTGCCAGTTTTTTTTCCAACTTTTTCTGGGTCATAATAATCAAGCGATTCTGCAACATAAGTTTTGATTTCATTTAAAAAATCGTCAAAATCGGGATATTCTTTTCTTATTTCTATGGCGCTCCAAAAGGATCTTGCAAACAGCAATATAAGGCCAAGATTTGTTTTAATTAGCTCAGCCTTTTCCAAATCGCTGAAAAGAGCTATCCTGCGACGTTTAGCAGCGAGTTTTCTTAACTCGGCTTCTTTGCAAATTGCTCTGGCAAGCGCAGGATCTCGGATTCCCTCTCTCATGTTTATTTCGTATACTTGTGCTGATTTCTTATATCCTGCGCGTTTTGCAATGGTAGTCATTGGCGCTCTTGTCAATCTCAAAGCTCGTAAAATAAAGCGTCTTCTTCTTTGAGGGTCTTGCCTGTATCTTTCAGGTTGCATGTTTTTTATTCTGCTTAAAAGGATTATTATTCATATCTTGGCAGTATGCTTATTCCACAAATTCTGCTGTTTTTTGTTGAATAAGATTGCATAAAAATCAATTTTTGTTATGGATTCCAGTTTCTTTTGATTTTTGCTATGGCTTTTACTTGCAATAATCTTATTGCTTCCTTTGTCAGTGCCTTTCCAAATCGCCCTGCAAATTCTTGCCCAATTTCTTCAAGTTTTTTTGCATCCAATCTGCCAAGAATCACAAACCGCTCTTTTTCAGTAAGCTTTGTTTCCGGGTCCAAGGCAATTCCTGTAATCAAATCTCTGAATGGCCCATAGCCTATTCTTGCAACATCATTTAGGTCAAGGCCGAGGTTTTGCAATAATGTTCTTGCTCTGACAGGGACTCTTGCAAGCTCCCAGCCACTAGCATTTTTGTGTTCAATTGGCTTTAAGCTGCGTGCAGGTTCAAGTTCCCTGCCTTCTCTGTCAACAGAAATTTGTTTTAGCCTTTGGTGCGAACTACGAAGCTTGTTAAGGCAAAACCAGTTTGCATGATTTCCAATCCAAGTTGAAACTTTTAAATGCTTTTGTTTTTTTCCCACTCTTTCCGGGTCATAATAATCAAGAGTTTCTGCAATGTGCCTTTTGGCGTCCGCTAAAAAATCTTTAAAATCTAGGTATTCGTTTCTTATTTCTCTGGCGCTCCAAAAGTGTCTCACATATTTTAATATAAGAGGAGTATTTCTTTCAATTAAATCTGCCTTTTCCGAATCGCTGAAAAAATTTATCCTGCGACGTTTGCTAGCATTTTTTTTTGAAGAGTTTTCTATGGCAATTGCTCTGGCAAGTGCAGGATCCCGAATTCCACTTACCCTGTTTAGTGCGACTACTTGCGCTGAATACTTGTGTCCTGCTCGTTTTGCAATATCTTTCATTGAGGCTCTTGTTAACCTTAAAGCCCGCCTAATAAAGCTTCTTCTTTTTTCGGGGCTCTGCATGCGTATTTTGGATTGCATGTTTTTATTCTGCTTAAAAGGATTATTATTCATATCTTGGCAGTATGCTTATTCCACAAATTCTGCTGTTTTTTGTTGAATAAGATTGCATAAAAATCAGTCTTTTTCCAAAGGATTCCAATTTTTTTTGATTTTTGCTATGGCCCTTGCTCGCAACTGGTCTATTGCTTGCCTTGTTACTTTCCTGCCAAATTTTTCCGCAAATTCTTTGCCAATTTCTTCAAGTTTTTTTCCTTTCAATCTGCCAAAAATCACAAACGTTTCCTTTTCATTAAGTTTTGTTTCTGGAGCTAAAGCAATTCTTGTAATCAAGTCTCTGAATGGTCCATAGCCTATTTGTGCAACATCATTTAGGTCAAGGCCGAGGTTTTGCAATAATGTTCTTGCTTTGGCAGGGATTCTTGCAAGTTCCCAGCGTGTAGCCCTGACGAATTCAATTGGCTTTAAGCTGCGTGCAGGTTCAATTTCCATGCCTTCTCTGTCAACAGGCATTTGTCTTAGCTTGCGCCTTAGCTTTCTGAGGGTGTCAAGGCAGAACCATTTTGCTTGGTTGTTAATCCAACTTGTAACTGATAACGGCCTTTGATCTTTTCCAGTTCTTTTTGGGTCATAATAATCAAGACTGTCTAAAATATGGCTTGTAACATCTTCTAAAAAATTATTGAAAACAGTATATTCCGTTCTTATTGCGGTATAGCCCCAAAATTTTTTCACCTGCATCAACATAATGCTCGTGTTTCTTTTAATTAAATCAACTTTTTCAGGATAGCTGAAAAAATTTATCCTGCGGCGGTTAGCAGCGCGTCTTCTTAACTCGGCTCCTTTGCCAATTTCTTTGGCAAGCTCGGGATATCGGATTCCTTCTCTCCTGTTTATTTTGTGTACTTGTCCTATGCTATATCCTGCTCGTTTTGCAATGGCAGTCATTGAGGCTCTTGTTAATCGCAAACCGCGTATAATAAAGCTTCTTCTTTTTTCAGGGCTCTGCATGCGTATTTTGGATTGCATGTTTTTATTCTGCCTGAAAGGGTTATTATCTGTATCTCAATAATGCGATTATTCCGCTGAATCCCTGTTTTTTGCAGGTTATGGCTGTGTAAAGCCCCATGGACTGCTTGGTTTTAACTCCTATGATTTTATAAAAATTGCTGACAAAGATATTATAGAGGGAAACTATGTTAATAGAAGTTAATGTTTGGAAAGACGGAAACAGCATTGTTGTGAGGAATGATTTGTTTCACATAAATACTTTTGGCGCTACTTTGGAAGAGGCTTTAAAAAATTTTCACGAAGCTTTTTTGCTGAACATGGAAGAAAATAAGCAGGCTCCAATGGAAATTCCCGCAGAAAATTTGACGTTGGTTATGCAATATCCAATCCAAAAACAGTAATTGCTTGGGCCTTGAGCAAAAACCCGGTGTTCGGATTCTCAAATTTATTTAAAAAAGCGGTGAAGAAATGGGACAAAAAATTCCGCCAATTTCTGGAAAAGAGCTTATAAAAATTTTGTCAAAAATAGGCATTTTACCAATAAGGCAGCGCGGTTCGCACGTTCAATTGCAAGGGGACTATAAGGGCATATTGCGTTATACCACTGTGCGGTTCATGGAAAAGACCTGCCGCCAAGTTTAGTCTTGCAGATTTTGAAGGACTGCGGAATTTCCAAAGAAGAATTTTTAAAAATACGCTAAAATTTTCCCAAAACAGCCAAAATTGCAAGTGGTGTCATACAATTACCTGTATCTCAGCAATGCGCCTATTCCGCCGAATCCCTTGAAAAATTGTTCTCCTTCCGGAGTGTCAGTGCTTACTATGTATATTGTTGCGCCTGTTGAATGTGCTTTTTCCATTGCCCAATCCGCATAATCAATTTCTTCCAAGATTTCTATCTGCGTAGTGCTTCCGCATTTTCCGCATTTGTAAGAAGATGAATCAAATTTTGAAGGCTCTTTTGCAACAAATTCCTCGCCAAAACCGCATTTTTCGCAATGAAACTTGAAAACCATCCATTCAATTGCATCGCTAACCAGCAAGGTTGAAACTTTTCCGATTGAAAGCGCTTCTTCAACTTCTTTTTGGCCATAGGCAGCCAAACCGCTTTTTACAATTGCTTCCAAAAACTTGTTAATCAGGTTTTTTTCCTTTATAATATCCGCATCCTTCAGCAATTCATCGGCTTTTTGGACAACTTCCCTTATGCCTGATTCGTCAGTATAAGAAGTGTCAATCAAGCCCAAAATTTTTTTCCTAATCCTCTGGTCAATCAGTTCTTTGTTTAAAAAATAATTTTTTGTCATTCCCGGGCCTGCAACAATCAGGCCTTTCAGCTTGTCGCCATAAGGCAAAAAAATTTCGTTTATTTTTTCGCTGATTCTCTTGTAAAATTCCTGTGCAGCTTCCTCGTGCAAGCGCTCGAACCGCGTACTCGATTGACCCCCCGCACGGTGTTTTCCGCTGATGCCTGAAGTGAATCTTCCTAAAATTTCGTATTTTTTTCCAACAAGGGCAGCAATTGTTGAATCGCTTTTGTCAATTACGATTATGCCAAAAATGTCTTTTGGGGAAACCATGTCTTCCAGCGGCGCAAGGTGGAATTCCGAATCGCACCAATACAATTTTGTTTTCAAAGGCCTTATGGGGCGAAGAGTCATTAATTGAATATCGCTTTTTCCTTCCTGTTGTGAAATGTTTCCTGAAAAAACAACCAAGCCATTTTTTGGAAGCTTGAAATCAATTTGCTTCAAAAAATTGTCAATTCTTCTCAAAGCGCCCTGGACATTTTTTCGGGTCTGGGGGCTCTTTATGTTCGAGCTTTGGCTCATTTCTGCATTAATTTGCCCTGTAATGCTGCTTCTGTCAACATCTTCCGGCATGTAAACAGAAATAAGCTCTGTTCCCCTGCCTTTGAATTCCTTCATTTTCTTGAGCTTTTTCTTGAACAAGGCCAGTTCAGCTTCATCCAATTGCTCCAAACTTTCGTGCTCCATAAAAACCACAATGCCAAAATTATGCAATTGTAATTAAATCTATTAAAATAAAAGCTTTGCAAAAAAAAGCAGCTAATCAACCAATTTCATATAATTATCTGGCTTGAAAAATGTTTTTAAACTCCTTGTTCTTATTCTATTTGATTTTTGATGCTGCCGGATTTTTTTAACAGTGCTGTTCTTGAAAGCTCTGAAACAAACAGGGAAGCATCTTCCGGTTCTGCGTATTCTTATAATTCGAATTCAAGCGGAATTTTTGTTGTTTCAATTGGCGGAAGCCTATTGTTTGAAAACAGTGTTCCAAATCCGGAGGCAATAAAAAAAATTGCTTCCTCAATAAATTCCCTTCACTCTATTGGATACAAGTTTGCCCTTGTAATTGGCGGCGGAGTTCTTGCAAGGAATTTCATTGAAACTGCGCGCCAGCTTGGCTCAAACAATTTTGAATTGGATGAAATAGGAATTTTTGCAACAAGGCTGAATGCAATGCTTTTCATTGAGGCGCTTGAAAATTCTTTTCACGAGGTTCTTACTGACATAAAAAAATCCAAGGCAATTATTGATTCAGGAAAAATACCTGTTTTTGGAGGCCTTATTCCGGGAGCCACAACTGATTTTGATGCTGCGCTGATTGCGGAATATCTCAATGCAAATTTTGTGAATCTCAGCAATGTTGACGGGGTTTTCACTGCCGACCCGAAAACAAGCCCTGATGCTGAACTCTACAGGGAATTGCCCCATAATGCGCTGCTTTCAATTCTCATAAAACAGGAATCAAAACCCGGGCAAAACTTAATCATTGACATTCCCGCAGTGACTGTTTTGAAGCGTTCCGGCATCACTGCTTTTTTCCTTAACGGCAATAATATGCCAAACTTTGAAGCAGCAATCCGCGGAGAAAATTTTGAAGGCACAATTGTTTCTGCCAATGCACAAGCCAGTGAAACTTGCGTTCCGGAATATGAAGGGAACGCAGGCAAAGAAGAAAAGCCAAAAAGAAAAAGTTCCTCAAGAGGAAAAATTTCAAAAAAGAGGAAGAAGCCAAGGAATGACGATTCCGACACTATTGCCATGGGATTGAGATTGCATTAGCCAAAAAATTCTTCTATTTCATAATCTTCAATTTTTTTTTCGCCTAAAACAATTTTCAATTCGCTTGGATTCAACAAGGGCTTTTTGAATGCGCTCGCATCATCAATTGCAATGCGCGGGCAGCCAGTGCAGACAAAAGCATCAGCATCAATGCCGAGCAAATAATCCGGTTTTATCAAATCCCCTGTGAAAAGAAATGCCTGTTTGTGATGCTTTTCAATCATTTCTTTGAGTTCCAATGCTTTCCCAAGCCCGAACTGGCCTTTTTTAGAGCTTATTAAAATGCCGATTTTTTTTGCATCCATTGCTTTTTCAATCAAAGCAAATCTTTTTCGCAGGAAAAATTCTTTTTCCCCTGAAAGCTCTTTTGTTTCTCCGCTTAACGGGTTCATTGTGAAAACCAGTTTTTTTGAACTGAAAGAAATTCCAACCGGGTGGAACAAGCCGTCTCCAAAAAAAACAATCGCATCAGAATTTTTTGAAACTCCCGAATAATTGCAGCCAAGCACCTGGCCAGCTTCAACGTTTTTTCCTTTTGCAATTTCAGCTGAAAAGCCTTTTTTCTCAAATTCTTTTTTCAAAAAATCCAAAAACCTCAAATATTGAATTGTTGTGCACAAAGAAATTTTTTTGAGTGAATTTTTTTTCAATAAAACAGAACAATTCCCGGCCAATTTTTTTATTTTTTTATTGCCCAATTCATATTCCAATGGAACAAAAACAGTTGGAATTTCAGGAGCGTAAAACTGCGAGTGCCCCAAATGCACAATCAAATCAGCGCCAATTTGCTTTGCCTGCTGTTCTGCCAAGCCACAAGCGCCAAAACAAGGGTCGATTGACAAAAAAATTGTTGCACCTGTTTTTTTTTCCAATTTTTCTGCAATTTCAATATTCCTTGTTTTCAGCCCTTCAGGCAGCTGCAATAAAACAGTTTTTGCACTGCGCTTTTTTATTTCAGCAATTGCGCTTGACAAATCAACTGAAAGCATATATATATGGAAAACAGTAATAGTTTTTAAGTGATTTTAATGCGCAGAGTGAGAAAACAGCAATCAAGGGAAATGCGTGCAGGAACCCGGCATTTGCTTTTAGGGCCCTGGTTCAGGCCAAGGCTTGTCCCGCAAGAAATGCCAGCTCCAAAACCAACTCTTTCAGGGCAAAAGCAATTAGGCAGACTTTTGGTTTCAAGAGCCAATCAGGGAGTGCAATTGTTCAATGCGCAAATAACCCGCACTGGCCATGTGCATAGGCAGCGCAGAACAGGAAGGCCAAGGCGGATTCCAACAGTAAAAATTCCTGTTTCAGCAACAACTTTTAATGAGTGGTTTCAAGGAAGGCACTCTGACGAAAAAACTGCTTTGTTGTACTCCAAAGAGAAAGCCCTTGCGGAAAAAAGGAAAAGAAAGCCATTGCGCCTCGATAGGGAAGCCCATGCAAGATTTGCTTTTAACATTGGAATAAATTCAATCCTTGAGGTTGGCAGAGGTTCTGATGGAAAACCAACTCACATTATTATTACAAAACGCCCAAAGTTTGTCCCAGAAGCCCCTGAATTTTGGGATTTGCCAGCTGGCTTGGTTCGCGCAAACCAGAATCCAATGGATGTAATCAATGCGAGAAGCGCTGCAGAAGTAGGAATCGACAAAAACAAACTGCAATTGATTGGAAAAGGCTTGAAACCAACAAAAAAAGAGGTTTGGTTTGCATTGCACAGGATTGATGCGGCAACAAATTACAATGCCTTTGTTGTCCAAAGGGCAGAAATTTCCGCAGAAGAAGCAGCAAGAACAATCCAAACAAGAATTGAAAGCGGGCGCGCCAAAAAAGACCCTTGGGCGCCAATAGATTTTGTCTTAATTCCAAGAACGCCAGAAGCAATCCGCGAATTTATAAGAACTCATGACAAAACATGGATTCCGGAGGCACTGCGCCTTTATTCTTTTGAATTGACAAAGGCACAGAAAAAGTAATTTTTTTTTGAATTCAAATGTCTTCGTTTTCCAGCATCATTTTTTTTTCTTCTAATAACACGGTTTTCCTGATTTTTTCAACTGCATCAATGTTTGCGGAAACAGATTCAATTCCAAAGTGAATTAAGTGTTTTACCATTTCCGGGTTTGAGCCTGCTTGGCCGCAAATGCTTGTTTTAACGCCCGCTGCCCTGCAAGCTTGTATTACATGATTAACAGACTTTAAAATCGCAGGATGCAATTCTGAAAACCATTTCTGGATTCTTTCATTGTTCCTGTCAAGGCCGAGAGTCAATTGTGTCAAATCATTTGTTCCAAAACTAATGAAATCAATTCCTTCTTCAATCAAATCGTCAATTATCCAGCAGGCAGCAGGAGTTTCAACCATTACCCCGAATTGCACGTCTTCCCCGGGATTCAAACCGCATTCTTTTGCAATTTTCTTTGCCTGTTTCACTTCTTCAACGCTTTGTACAAATGGCAGCATTATTCCCACATTGTCAATTCCTTCAATTAACAATTGTTGGATTGCAAAAAACTGTGCTTTTAACAATTCAGGCTCGTCCAAATCCCTTCTGATGCCGTGCCATCCAAGCATGGGATTGTCTTCTTCGGGTTCCTTGCTTCCGCCTTCAAGATGCCTGAATTCGTCTGTCCTTGCGTCAAAAGTCCTGTACCAAACAGGCTTTCCCTTAAACAAAACAGCAACTCTTTTGATGCCTTCTTTTACAACTTCAGTAAGCTCTTCCTGTTTTCCTTCCCGCAGATATTCCGCAGGATGCTTTCCTCCCGCAGTAATCATATGTTCTGCCCTTAACAATCCCACTCCATCAGCATTTGTTTTTGCGGCTGAAACAGCAGCATCGGGCAAAGCAACATTTACCTTGACTTTTACGGTTGTTTTTCTCATGACATTAACAATTTTTTCCTCTTCTTCCTCCAATTCTTTTTCCTGCATTTTTTCAGCATTTTTCTTTCCATATTCTTCAAGGATTTCTTCCACTTCGTCTTTTGCATTCTCAACAACTTCCTTTTTGAATTCTTCTGCAACTTCTTTTTCCTCTTCTTTTTCAATTTCAAAAATTTTCTTTTCTTTTTCAACAGGATTTTCTTCCGGCTTCTTTTTTTCTTTTCCGGCTTTTTTGATTTCTTTTGCCATTACTTTTTCAATCGCATCAACTTCTTTTTTTTCAAAAACAGAGGCACTATCTTCGGCACTTTTCGGAGCCTCAATTTCAATTTTTCCCTCATAAACAACCCCGTCAAAGCCATTGACAGTAACAGTTTCATTGTCCTCAAGAATTTCTGTTGCTTTCCTTGTTCCAACAACACAAGGAATTCCCAGTTCGCGCGATATTATAGCTGCATGGCAAGTAGACCCCCCTTCATTAGTAACAATAGCAATGCTTTTTTTCATTGTCGGAACCCAATCAGGAGAAGTCATTTTTGTAACAAGAATATCACCCTTTTCCACTTTTGCAGCATCCTCTACATTCGGCACTATTCTTACCCTGCCCGAAACAATTCCCGGGCTTGCCCCCAGGCCCGAAACAAGAATTTTTGCTTTTGCCGCCTTTAACTTTTCTTTCCTGTCTTTTTCAACGCCAGCTTTTTCCTTCAAGCCAAGCGTAGTAATCGCCCTGCTCTGCACAATAAAAAGCTCTTTTCCTTCCAATGCAAACTCAATGTCCTGTGGCTTTTTATAATAATTCTCAATCCGCATTCCAATCCGAGCATATTGCATAATTGTTGAATCATCAAGCTTTTGTTTCCTGCCTTCGGTTTCAACAAGCATCTGCTTGAAATTTTCTTTTCCCTTTTTAACCAGTTTCCATTCCTGAAAATTAATGTGCTTTTCGACAATTGACATTGAATTCTTGTCAATAACATAATTGTCAGGCGTAATTGAACCGCTTACAATTGCCTCGCCCAAGCCAAAACCGGCTTCAATTATTATTTTTGTTTCATCGCCAACAGGATCAGCAGTAAACATTATTCCCGAAGCAGTGCTTTCAACCATTTTTTGCACTACAACTGCAATTCCAACTTTTTCAGTTGAAAAACCCTGTTTTCTCCTGTAATAAACAGCCCTTGCAGTAAACAGGCTTGCCCAGCATTTCTGAACAGCCTCAACCACTTTGTCTTTGCCCTGGACATTCAAATAGGTTTCTTGCTGCCCAGCAAAACTGGCTGAATTGTGCGTTATTATTCCGCCAATTCCTGACGCAAAATTTTCTGTTCCTGGAACAGTGAAATCGTAAACCCAGCCAGCATATTTTATTGGGATTACTTCTTTAACTTCATCCCATTTTACTGACCCGTTCATTATTTCAAAGAATTTTTCCAAATCGTATTTTTTTGCCTTTTTTTGCAATTCATTCAGGCTGTGCTTTCCGCTCATGCCGCCGTAATTCCAAGGCAACATGCTTTTTTGGAATCTTCCTTTTCCATCAAAGTAAACATATTTTTCAATTTTTTTTGTTTTAACGCAATTTTCATAAAGAGTTTTGCCGCATTTTTTACAATAAAACCTTTTTTTGTTTTTGTAATAACTTGTTTGTTCTGCAGGCCCTCCGCATTTTCTGCAGAAATAGGCATCAACACTTTCTTTCGGAAGTTTGTTTTGCATTTCCCGCATTATTTTTTCAGTTAATTTTTCCGGGATGTTCAGATTATATTTGAATTCGGGATGCTTTTCTTTTTTGTTGTAATCTTCTATTGCTTTTTCTATTTTTTTCTTTTTTACGGCATCTTCAAAACCCGCAAGCATTGAAAACTTTTCAGTTTCTTGCATCGGGATTGTTGTTATAATCACATTGTATTTTTGCTTGATGTAAAATCCAATTCCCAAAATCTCCAATAATTTAAGCATACCGCCAGCAAGCATTTCTGATGTCGTGCAATAAGAAACAACCCCCTTGCTGATTGTGCCGTCTCCATCAAAGCACCCCCGTAAAAATGCCCCAATATTTTTTTTGCTCCAGCCAAAAACAAAATTCGGCACTCTTTTTGTGTAGCACAATTTTCCTTTGCCTTTTTTTCCCTCTAATGGTTTTCCGCACGTTTCATGCAAAAATCTCACAAGCGAAGGGCAATAAATTCTGATTGAATGCTTATTTATTTTTGATTTTTTGTAAATCCCGAGTTTTCTTGCAAAATTCTCTATTTTTTCAAGAATTTTGTGGTTTGAATTTGTTATTGAAGTGCAATTATTTTTGTAGGTGGAGCCTTCAGCCAAATAGTGCCCCAAAAAATAGGCAAGTTCTTCTTCCACTTTTATTTCTTTTGGCAGGGCATTCTGGATTGACCAGTTTCCAGAATTGTTTTTAATCATTATTTTGCTGTTTTTTTCAATTACCTCCTTGCCTTCTATAAAATCAAGCGTATTGATTGCTTTTTCGCAATTTATCTCTGGTACAAAAGCAGTCACGGGCACTTTTGCCCCTTTTTTTATTTCCGCGATTTGCACTGTTTTTGGCTTCAGATTTTCTTCATCCAAAACTATCAGCGTATGGTTTGGGGAAACAATTATTTGCCTGCCAGTGTTGGTGGTTATTTTGAACAATTCACAATTATCTGCTTTGTGCCTGAACAGGCTTTCTGCTTTAAGCCATTCAATATTGTGCCCTTTCATGCCAAGAACTTCCAGTTCTGAATTTTGGCCACCCAAAATTTTTTCATAAACATTGCCTATTTTGTCATAAAAAGGCGCCCCGTTTATTTTTACTAGGACTTGTTCATTTTCTGAAACGCTGGGAAGGTCTTCCGCAGTTGCACTGCTTCTCACGGCAACAAAGCTTTCTTCGCTGCTTGAAATAAAGCCGATTCTCCGTTCGCTTAATTTCAAATATTTTTTTTTGATTTCCATTGCAATTGCATCAGGCATTTTTGCCTTTCTAATCATTTCCCTTGTTTTTTC
>JAGVNX010000020.1 GCA_020053055.1 Candidatus Iainarchaeum sp. | reverse complement strand
GTTTTGGGGCCAATGGTTTTGGCTGTTGCAAGCATTGAAAAAAGCCAGGAAGAAAAACTTTTGGAAATCGGGGTAAGGGATTCAAAGCTTTTGACAAAAAGCCAGAGAGAAGAACAGTTTAATCCCATTAAAAAAGTTCTTTTTGAATATGCAACAATAAAAATTTCTCCCAACGAAATCGATTCCCTGCGCACTTGGAAAAGCTTGAACGAAATAGAGGCAATGCGCATCGGCGCACTCTTGAACGGCTTGAAGAAAAAGCCAGAAATTGTTTTCATTGATTCTCCGGACATAAAACAAGAAAATTTTGGAAAGCGGATAAAAAAATACATTAATTTTGAAACAATTTTGCGGACAGAACACAAAGCAGATGTCAATTATCCCATTGTTTCTGCTGCAAGCATTATTGCAAAAATTGAGCGCGATGCTGCCATTGCAGAGCTTGCCCAAAAAGCCGGTTGTTCAATCGGAAGCGGTTATCCGCACGACCCGGAAACAATAGGCTTTTTGAATGATTGCATCAAAAAAAACAAACAACTGCCGGATTTTGCAAGAAAAACCTGGCGGACATCACAAGATTTGCTTGACAAAAAATGCCAAAAAAAATTGGCGGGTTGGAAAAATGCTTGAAAAAAAGTCTTTGGACAAAAACGAAAAACGCATTGCAGGCTTGTTTTTTGACCTTGACAAAATGGAAAAAGTCCTTGACGAAGTAATGAAAAACCTTGAACCCGAAGCAGACAGGCAGAATGGCAATTACAAGCTTGATTTTTCAATGACAATTTCGCAGGAAGGCGAAATCCTTATTGAAGGAAACAAAAAACAAAAACAAGTTCCATTCGATTTCAGGGAACCATTAGTGGAAATTTTTGACAAGCCAGAAAACACCCTGATTACTGTTGAAATGCCGGGAGTTGAAGAAAAAAACCTGGAAGTAAAGCTCGCGGAAAATAACACAATTGAAATAACCGCTTCCGGAGAAAAAAAATTTTACAAGCGCATTAATTTTCAGCATCCAATAAAAAACCAGTTTGGCCAAAAATTCAAAAACGGGATTTTAGAATTAAACGTGGAAAAAGACAAAACAAGCCTGGCAAAACCCTGATTTGGCAGTTCGAAGCCAAAAATATTCTAAAAATTTTGGGTGCGAGTTTTCATGAAATTAGTTAGTTTTAAAATAATTTATATGCTTATTATTATTATGCAAGAAACTGTTACTATTCCAAAAAAAGAGTATGAACAATTAAAAGAAGCGCAAGAAGTTGACTTTGAATTATTGTCTCAGATAGTGCGGAGTTTAGAGGATATTAAAGCAGGCAGGGTTAAGGAATGGGTTTAAGGCTTGCTTTTTCAATTTCTTCTTTGAATTCTTGAAAAGATGCTTTAATCGCGTTTATTATTGCCTGCTGGTTTTTCTTTCCGCCATAAGCCACTAAAAGCACAATAACTTTTTCTTCATAAATCAGGTAATAAAGCCTTTTGTTGCCAATTTTTTTCTCCCTAAAAAACGTATAGCCAAGGGGCTTTCCAACAAAAGGATTAAGCTTCAATTGCTCTTTTGCCTTTTCAATTCTTTTTTGCTCTTGTTTTGACAATTTTGCAAATTCTTTTTCAAAAGACTCTGTTATAAAAATTCTGAAATTTGGCATGAACAAATTAACTGTCAAAATGCCAATAAAAATATAACGAAACAGTAGGCATGCGAATTCAAAGCGTTTTCTGTTCCCTCTTAAAATCAGTTTTAAATTATTTCAACATTTATGGGCAGCTAGGGATTGTTAAGAAAAAGATTTTTTTTTGCTTTCAAGAAAAGCTTAAATTAAGTTAAATCAAGTATTTTATTGGTGATTTTTGATAGTAAGAATTCCTGTAAAGTTTCGAAAGGAAAAATGGACTCCTTTCAATAGAAGGAAAAATGCGAAAACTAGGATTCGAACTGTTAACCTTCATAGCGATGAGGGGTATGGCGGGGATGCCGAAAGAAGGGAATATTGCAAGCCAGATGGTTCTTGGGCTTTTGATAGAAGAAAACCCAAAAAATAGCATTTTCACAATTTTTCCTGTTTTATTGTTTCTTTTCCAAAATATTCCAAAAATTTTTTTGTGGTTCTCAGAACATAGCTTCTGCCTTTTTGCTCTCGCGTGACAAAGCCTTCTTCAACCAAATGCGCAATATGGTCGTAAGCCTTGTTGTTCCTGTATTTTATTACGGCGTTCTGCATTATTGGCTGCTTGAAAGCGATTAATGCAAGAGTTTTCATAAGCCCGGGGTGAAACATTGCTTTTGCAGCAAAACCAGAAACTAACGGTTCAAGATGCGCTTTTACCTGCATTTTGAAAGCATCATCTATCTGCAAAATTTCCAGAGCAGAGTCTTTTTCATTGAACTGCTTCAAAAAATCCAAAGCAAAGTTCTTGACTTCAGTGTAATTTTCAGAGCCTACAATTGCCATTAAATCTTCTATTGCCAAAGCATTCGGGCTCATGAAAAGCCCTGCTTCAAACAATTTGTGCCAATTTTCCTTTGGCTGTTCCGGATTTTGTTTTGAAGCAAAAACAGCATTGGTTTCAGTTTCTTCTGAATCAGTTTCTTCGCAGTTTTCTTCAGCCTCTTCAATTGGCGTTTCGCTGTTCTCCTGGATTTCTTCGGCCATACAATCACAAATAAATGAAAAAAACCATTAAAAATGTATTTTAGGTTTTAAAAAACTGTTTTTGTTGGTTTTAACCAGTCTTTTTTTACAGGCATTGTGTTAACAAAATATTATGGCAAAGCCGGTTAATGTCTTTGAATGGTTCAAATACCGTACTTTTTATGCTGACCAGTTTTCGCGCACTAGTGAACTTGTTAAATTAAAGCGCAGGCATAAATTAAAAATCAGCCTTGGAATTCCGACCTTAAACGAGGAAAAAACAATTGGAATTGTTGTAAAAAAACTGCGAAAAGAACTGGTAAAAAAACAGGCATTATTGGATGAAATTGTTGTGATTGATTCTGGTTCTTGGGACAAGACTGTTAAGCTGGCTAAAAAAGCAGGTGCAAGTGTTTTTTTGGCTGAAAAAGTTTTGGATAAAAAAAACATTTATCGTGGAAAAGGAGAGAATTTGTGGAAAAGCATGCATTTGATGCAAGGTGACATTATTGTATGGCTGGACGCTGACATCAAGAATATTGACAAGCGCATGATAAATGGCTTGGTTGGCCCGATGCTTTCAAATTTGGATATTGTGTTTGTCAAGGGTTTTTTTGAACGAATTGTAAAACAGGGGCGAAAAACAGTTTTATCTGAAGGCGGCAGAACAACAGAAATTTTGGTGCGCCCCTTTTTGAATCTTTTTTTTCCAGAACTGGCGGGTTTTGTACAGCCTTTAAGCGGGCAAGTGTGCGGAAAACGTGCTGTGTTTGAGAGATTAAAATTTTACAGTGGCTATGGTGTTGAAATAGGCCATTTGATTGATATTCAAAAACGGTTTGGCTTAAACTCCATGGCACAAACTTTTTTGGGTTCTCTTCGCCACAAAAACCAGTCAATGGAAGGCCTTGGGCGGCAAGCATTTGGAATTTTACAGGTGCTTGGAAAAAGATTGGCTAATGAAAAAATTGCTAAAAAAGTTCGTTTGAATACTCAATTTGTGCGCCCAATAAAAGTTGGAAAAAGATTTGCATTGGTTTCTGATGATAATCCTGAAATTGAGCGCCCGCAGCTGAATTCAAATTTTGCATATCGCTGGAATCGTTTAAAGTCAAGAATCAAAAAAAGGTTTTCTTAGGCATAAAAAACTTAAAAATGCGTTCTGGTTTGAAAAAAATGTTTTTTTTAAAAGATTAGAATTAGAAAACGAATTAAAAATATTTTTAAAAATTATTTTTTTTTCTTTTTTTTATCGCTTTCACAGCAACAGCCACAACCCATTTTTTCACCTCTTTTACTGGCTAATTTGTTCGTGGGTAATGTCCAAAACAGAGCCCTTGGCAATTTCTTCAGCAGTAATTCCCTGCAGGCTGAAGCCTAGGTTCATTCCCTGTTTTGCGACTCCCTTAAGCCTTGAATCGATTTCCGGGACACAAATTTTTTTCCCGTTAACGCAAAAAGACATGTTGTCTTTCACTACTCCTGAAATAACCTGGCCAATAATGTAAATATCATTGGTATTGTAAAAGGTTGATACTTTTAAAACCTGGATTTTGTTTTCTACATTGGGATCGATTTTGATGCTGTCTTTTGGATAAAAAACATGCATCATAGTGGGAACAGAAAAAGACTGCTTCCCGGCTCCGAAAGTTAGTGCCGCAAGGCTCATGAATATCACTACTCCAAATTCTGTTTCAAATTCTGTTTAGAAAGGCAAATTTTATGTTGAATTTAATTCAATATAATAAACAACACTCTGGCATATATAAATTGTTTATTCATAATAAAAACCAAAATTTTGTAAAAAGTTAGGATTCCGAATAAAAAACCTTTTTTTTTACCCTTCTTTTCACAGAATCCTGTTTTTTTTATCAGCTAAAAATATTTCTTTTCTTGTATTTAAACCTATTTTTTGCATTTTTTTGGCAAAAACAGGGTTTTCTTTCTGCGGCGCTATGAAGATTTCTCTCCGGAATAATCAAAGCATTGCAAAAAATAATTTTTGATGCAATGCTGTTTTTGTTTTCACTCGCCAAGCAATTCCTTTGCTTCGATTTCATCGAGTTTGGCTTGTTTTATTATTGAATTCAAGGTTTTCCTAGAAATTTCCTTGTGCATGGGAATAATTGTTTTTGTGATTCTCGCTTGGGAAATCATTTTTACATGAGACCCCTTTCTGCTGTAAATCGAGAAACCCTTTTTGGAAAGAAATTTGATAACTTCAAAACCCGAAACAGTTTTAG
>JAGVNX010000043.1 GCA_020053055.1 Candidatus Iainarchaeum sp. | reverse complement strand
GTATCTTTGCTGCAAATCAATTAGTTTTGAAAATTCCGAGTCAAAGCTGCTTGCTGTGCAGCCTGCCAGGAAAAAAGCCAGTGCAATCAGGCAGAATCCCAGTGCGATTTTGTAATCCAATCATTTCACTGTATAATAAAAGCCTTTTTTTGAATTTAAGGATTTGCCTTTGGGTTTTTGCCGTTATTTTCCCGAGATTTTTTCAAAAAAGCTTTTTCTTTTTTGCTTTGCTTTTTCTTCCTGCATTAATTCTTCAAATAGTTCTTTTTGTTTTTTGTTTAATTCTTTTGGAGTTTCAATGATTGTTTTTACGAATTCGTCGCCAAAGCCTTTTTCTTCGAGCTTTTTTATTCCTTTTTCGCGAAGCCTGAAAATTGTTCCGGTTTGAGTTCCTGCGGGAATGTTTAAGGTTACTTCCCCTTCTAATGTGGGAACGTTTATTTTTGTTCCAAGGGCGGCTTCGCTGAAGCTTATTGGAATTTCAGTGAAAATGTCTGTGCCGTCCCTTTTGAACAATTTGTGTTTTTCAACAAAAATAATTATGTACAAGTCGCCTGTTCCTGTTGTGCCTTCGTTGCCTTTTTTTTCCACTCGTAAATGGTTTCCGCTGTCAATTCCGGCTGGAATTTTTATTTTAATGGTTTTTCTTGCCAATACTTTGCCTTCGCCTCTGCATTCTTTGCAAATGTTTTTTGCAATTCTTCCAATGCCTCTGCATTTTGGGCATGTTGTTTCCGTTGCAAAAATCCCGAAAGGAGTCCTGTGCGCCTGCCGTATTCTTCCAGTGCCTTGGCATTGGCTGCATTTTGCCAATTCTGCGTCTTTTGCGCCTGTGCCTTTGCAGGCATTGCAGTTTTCAATTCTTTCCAAAGTTATTTCTTTTTCTGTTCCAAATGCAGCTTCTTCAAAAGAAAGTGTCAATTCAACCCTGATATTGGAGCCCCGAGTTTTTTTGTTCCGCCTTTGTTCCTGCCCGAACATTTCTCCAAAAATGTCTCCAAAGCCAAATTCGCTGGATCCGCCTATGTTGCTGAAAATGTTTTCAAAGTCAAAATCAAAGCCCCCTGTATTGAAATCGCCTTGCCTTTGATAGCCCTGAAAGCCTTCAAATGAATGGCCATACTGGTCGTAATTAGTTTTTTTTTCCGGGTCTGAAAGGACCTGGTATGCTTCAAGAATTTCCTTGAATTTTTCTTCTGCGCCCTGCTCCTTGTTCAAGTCCGGATGATGTTTTTTTGCCAGTTCTTTATAAGCTTGTTTTACTTCTTCCGCGCTTGCACTTTTTTTCAGGCCAAGGGTTTCATAATAATCGCGTTTTTCAGGCATGGGCAAAGCCAATTCCAATCAGAATTTTTTCTTTAATCCTTTTCTTCAAAGTCTGCGTCAACTATTTTTTCTTTGCTGTTTTTTTGTTTTTATTGCTTTCGCTTTCTGGTTCTGTGCTGTCGCTGCTGTTTTCTTCTCTTGCATCTTGTTTGCCTGTTTTTGCGTAAATGTTTTTTCCTATTTCCTGCAATACAGTGTTCAGTTCGTTTAGCTTGGCCTTGATTTTTTTTGCGTCTTTTGGCTCTTGTTTCAGCAAATCTTTGAGCTCATTCAGCTTCGCGGTTATTTTCACTGTTTGTTCCTGGCTGATTTTGTCTTTGAATTGTTCAATTGTTTGTTCTGCGCTGTAAAGCGAAGCGTCTGCCTGGTTGACTATTTCAATTTCTTCTTTGCGTTTTTTGTCTTCTTCTGAATGTGCTTCTGCGTCTTTTTTCATTTTTTCAATTTCTTCTTCAGAAAGCTTTAAAGATGCGACAATTTGTATGCTTTGCTCTTTTTCTGTTCCAAGGTCTTTTGCTTTAACGTTCACTATTCCGTTGGCGTCAATGTCAAATGTCACTTCTATCTGCGGCACTCCTCTTGGCGCTGGCGGAATTCCGGTAAGCTGGAATCTTCCCAGGCTTTTATTATCGGAAGCCATTTCTCTTTCTCCCTGCAAAACATGAATGTCTACTGCTGATTGGTTTTCTGATGCGGTTGAAAAAACCTGGCTTTTTCTTGTGGGAATGGTTGTGTTTCTTGCAATCAGCTGTGTCCTTATTCCTCCAAGAGTTTCAATTCCCAGAGTCAAGGGGGTTACGTCAAGGAGCAGGATGTCTTTTACTTCGCCTGAAAGCACTCCTGCCTGTATTGCAGCGCCTGCTGCAACGCATTCCATTGGGTCAACGCCTCTTTCCGGTTTTGCGCCCAGCATTGATTCCACGAATTTTTGCACGGAAGGCATTCTTGTCGGGCCTCCTACGAGGATTACTTTTGTAATGTCGTTTGGAGCCAGTTTTGCATCAGCAAGAGCCTGCCTTACTGGCTTTTCACATTTTTTGGTTATTGGGTCTACAATTTGTTCCAGTTTTGTTCTTGTCAGTTTCATTGCCAAGTGTTGCGGGCCTTCTTTTGTTGCTGTAATATAGGGCAGGTTTATTTCTGTTTCCATTACTGCGCTTAATTCTATTTTTGCCCTTTCAATGGCTTCTCTCAGCCTTTGGATTCCCATTGAGTCTTTTGACAGGTCAACTCCGTTTGTTTTTTTGAATTCTTTTGAAACAAATTCAACCAGTGCATTGTCCATGTCTGTTCCGCCAAGCTGGGTGTCTCCTGAAGTGCTTTTCACTTCAAAAAGCCCTTGGCCGAATTCCATTATTGTAACGTCAAGCGTTCCTCCGCCGAAATCAAAAACAAGTATTTTTTGGTCTTTGCCTTTTTTGTCCATGCCGTATGCAAGGCTTGCTGCTGTCGGCTCGTTTACTATTCTTATGACTTCAAGGCCTGCGATTTTTCCCGCGTCTTTTGTTGCCTGCCTTTGGTTGTCGTCAAAATAAGCTGGCACTGTTATTACTGCTTTTTCAATTTTTTCCCCTAAAAATTCTTCCGCGTCTTTTTTGATTTTTTGCAGGAGGAATGCGCTTAATTGCTGTGGCGTGTATTCTTTGTCGTCAATTTTGTATTTGAAGCTTGTTCCCATTTTTCTTTTGAATGCAGTGAAAGTCCTTTCAGGATTGCTTACTGCCTGCCTTTTTGCAGGCTCTCCCACAATTAATTGCCC